>JAQWZS010000005.1 GCA_029253325.1 Bacteroidia bacterium | reverse complement strand
AGGACAGAGGAGATAAGGATAAGGAAGACAAGGACAGAGGAGATAAGGATAAGGAAGACAAGGACAGAGGAGATAAAGATAAGGAAGACAAGGACAGAGGAGATAAGGATAGAGGAGATGGTAAAGGAAATGGTCGAGATTCTACCGGTCGTAGGTAATCCAATCTTAGCTAATAATATTCAAAGGTTGTCACATGCTTGTGACAACCTTTTTTTTTAAGCAAGTTTAGATAACTAATTCTTAAAGTAATTATAAAAGTTATTCATTCTCAAAACATGCGGAAAACTTATCGCAGATAAGAAAACAAAGAATGTTCCTATATAGTTTCCAAAGTCGTTTCTAAAATACCAATAAAGTAAAATGAAGATTGCATAAGCTCCAAAACTGAATAGAGAAGCCTTTTTCCATAATTGGAGAGAATTTACTTGAAAGTGATTCCTTAAATGATTCCAGCCCAATAAGCTATGATTGTAAATAAAGTAAGTGCCAAATGCATGAATTAAGGTTAGTTGAGTTGTTATTAGTAAAAATAAGCTAGTGGCAATCATAGCAGTTGATTGATGAACAAAACCCATAATGACACCAAGACTTAAGCATCCAAAAGCAATATCTTGCCATAAGCTGTAAAAGATATTTCCTGAAATATTAGGTAATTCAGATACCGATAATTGGTTTAATATTTCGTTCAGCTCAATGGGGTGACTTAAAAGTATACCACAGAAAAATAATATTCCCCAAATCCACGATATTTTGGGATTTAATTTCCATTCTGTAAAATCAGCTTGTGCAAAATGAAAAATAGAATAACCGATAAAAATTAATAAAGCTAAGAGGGGGTTAATATACCATAGAAGTATAATAACAGCTCCTTGAGCTAAGTATAAAGCAATGAATTTTAGAGATATGGTCTGATTAAAATGATTCGTTTCTAGCATATGATCAATTGCACCATGAGGGATGCCAATGAGAAGTAACCCAGTTACTAAAAAAACATCAGTTAAATAGGTCATATTTAAAGTTTGGAACATCAAGAAAAGTATGGACAAAATTAACGGGATGAATGATTTTAATATTGGGTTATTATGGTTCCATAATTCCTTTAAAGCTGCAACAATAAATGGTTTCCATTGAAGGGAGTAAAATATCTTTAATTCATTAATTAATTTTGATTCTTCATCTAAAAAATAGAGAATCTCAGACGCTTTAATTCTTCCGAATAAACGTTTGAAAATAGGTTTCCCTAAGTGTGGTTTTTCTGTTAGAATTCTGAGAAGTAAGCTATCATAAAATGCAAATCGATTATCTCTTGATTGAACATTTGAAGAATCAATGGACTCGTTCCCACGAGCTATTTGGTCGGCAATGTTAGTTGCGTCTATTGACATTGATTTGAATGCGTAACCTGTACTGGGCTTAACGTGTCCAGCTCGAGAACCCATATTGCGAACATTTGAGTGACTTTCTGATGGGATATCAGCATTGGTCATCGGGATACAGCCTTTTTCAATATCTAAAACTTGATAGTCTTTATAATCTTTTAAATAATCTTTTAAAAGATTTTCTCCCTCACTCAAACTCATTATTTTTTCTCCAAATCGTGTTACCTCTACCAATGCATGTTTCGAATCAAATGGAAGTACATATACGAACTGGGTTGAATTATCCTGAGGAATCTCAAAATCCATCATAGTAAATGATTGAGGATCAAATACTTCCTCATTTGTTTGAATTTGCCATCCAACAAAACTCTGATTTATATAAAACTGGTTTTTTTGAAGTTTTCCTATCACTGGCGGTCGAGAATCAAATGAAAACTTTGGTTCATATACTATGTTATCTGTTATGATTTGGTTGGATGACTGAACTTGTTCTAATGCATGTTTTAATATTTTAACATCGTGATTTTTAATTATTTTTAGAGCTTTTTCATATAATGTCAAGCTTGAAACATGGTAATACTTGAGTGGATTCAGTCTTTGAACTTTCCCGTTGAGAATTACTTCATCCCATTCTTTATCAATGAAATCCAATGGAATGATTTTTTCTACGTTAACAGATGTAGACCAAAAACAGTAGGTTTTATCTTTTTTATTTTTTTGGTGAGGTTCAAGTATGATTATTATTTTTTCGTCTAATAATCTTCTCTTTTCTAATTCTAAAATTAGCAGGCAATTTGAGGCACCTAAACCTACAAATAAGTAATCAATAAGTTGTTTCTTTTGTTTCAATCTTGGTTGCCAATTTACAATATATTTAGTGTTATTTAGTGTATATCCAAAATAAAATTGTAATTTTTTTGTAATTATATCTACTTTTTTAATTCAATTTTTTCTAAATATTTTTCTTGTGTTTTACTATTTTTATAAAAGAGTAAACAATAAGTGTAATTAGTTGTTTATCAGATATTTATGTATTTATATTGCTATTTTTTTAGTCCTTTAAAAACTAATTATTTTTACATTTTTTTTACCTAAATGTTAGTGTATCAATCACTTAAGTGTTGACAATTAATAATATGTCAATGAACAAATTATTTAATAAAAATGTTACCTTGACAACGTTTAACAAATAAATTATATTAAAATTATGTTTTTAGAATTTTTAAAAATTCCCGTAGGTGATCCAGTCGCGATCACTTTCTTTATGGGTTACATTGCGATGTTTGCGGCATCTATTTTCTTCTTTATCGAAAGAGGAAGCGTTGACGGAAAATGGAAACTTTCTTTACTAGTTTCAGGTTTAATTACTTTCATTGCAGCTGTTCATTACTACTACATGAAAGATTTTTATGTGGTAACAGGTGAAAATCCAACAGCTCTTCGTTACATTGATTGGACTTTAACAGTTCCTTTGATGTGTGTTGAGTTCTACTTACTTACTAAAGCTGCTGGTGCAAAATCTAGTCTTTTATGGAAGCTAATTGGTGCTTCTGTATTGATGTTAGTAGCCGGTTTCATTGGTGAGGCCTTCAGTGATGGTAGCACTGCACACTCTGTTAAATGGGGTGTTATCTCTACGGTTGGTTATGTTTACATTCTTTACACTGCATGGTATGGTGAAGTGGCTAGTTTGGCTGCTAGTAGTGGAAATGATGCCGTTAAATCAGGTGTTAGAGCCTTAGCATGGTTTGTACTTGTTGGTTGGGCTATCTATCCAATTGGTTACATGTGTATGCCAGGTGGTTGG
>JAQWZS010000004.1 GCA_029253325.1 Bacteroidia bacterium | reverse complement strand
TGTATCAAGGAATTAAAGAATCTAAATGTTCTATTGGATGATTGGATTGAGGATTATAATATGGAATTAGTGGCTATTAGTTTGGACGATTCAAGAAATGCTGCAAAAGTTAAACCTACAGTTAATGCATTAAATTGGGATTTTGATGTTTTATTAGATCCTAATGGCGAGTTGCAAAGGGCCATGAATGTTGCCAACCCCCCAGTCACTTTTTTAGTAAATCAATCGGGTAAAATTGTTTACACGCATACAGGATATGTTGAGGGTGACGAATATGATTTAGAGGATCATATTAAGGAACTAATTTCAGAATAAGAATATTTTTTTATAACGAACAACCTTGGGGTGAGAGTCTCAAGGTTTTTTTAACGCCAAATTTTTGCTTTTGACGATATCATGCATAATTGAAAACCAAGTTTACCCTCTAAAAACCCGCATTTTATTAGGTATAATTTAATAAAAGTAGATGCCGCAGCTAGGTATGCTACCAGTTTATTTGGATAGGGATTTGCAAGTTTATTATACTTGTGTATTCTAGCAATGTGATCCTTTTTATTTTCAATACTATAGTGTAAAATATCTCCTGAAACATGAACTGTTTTTACATTATTTTGAAATGCTAATTTTTCATGAACATCACCTATCCAAGTGGTATTTTTCGCTTCAAATAGCCTGACTTTTTTGTCAGGGTACCATCCTGCATATTTTATCCATTGACCACAATAGTTATTAAGGCGATTAAACGAGTATATTTTTCCAGGCTTTAGATCTGTTTTTTTTAGTTTTTGGATATTCTGTATAAGCTCTTCACTAAGCACTTCATCCGCATCTAAAGACAGTATATACTCATAGTTAGCTTTCGAATTAGCAAAATTTTTTGTTTTAGAAAACCCCATCCATTCCTTCTCAATGAAGGTTACGTTTAGATCTTTGCAAATAGATTTAGTATTATCCGAACTGAAGCTGTCAATTACAATAACTTCATCAACTACTTTTTTTAATGATTTAATACAGGATTTAATCCTTTTTTCCTCATTGAAAGTAATTACTACTCCAGATATTTTTTGTGTGGTACTCATAAAAAATCCTGACAAAGAACTATTTATCAGGATTATTTTTTTTTAGAAAGCTATTATTGTGTGCTATAGAACGAAATCTCCAACAACAACATCATTCTCTGTAGTTATGTTATTAGAATCTATTTCTTCTTTGCATGCTTTGTCATCTTTGCATGCTTTTTTACTTTTATCCTTATCGCAATCTTTTTTATCTTTTTTGCAGCATGCCTTTTCTTTTTCCGAATCACAAGAAGAGGCTTCTTTCTTTTCGCAACATTCTTTTTTACATTCTTCTTTACACTCTTTTTTCTCTTCACAAGCTATGAATGTTATGCTAAGCAGAACAACAAGGCTTAATACTTTAATTAAATTTTTCATATTATTATATATTTATATTGTTAAATGCGAATTTAAGTAATTATCTAAACATTAAATCTGAAGTGCATAACATCTCCGTCTTTTACAATGTAGTCTTTGCCTTCAACTCTCAGTTTCCCAGCCTCTCTGCACTTAGCCTCAGATTCATATTCAATATAGTCATTATAACCAATGACCTCAGCTCGAATAAATCCTTTTTCGAAATCAGTGTGAATGACACCAGCTGCTTGTGGTGCAGTATATCCCTCTGTTATGGTCCAAGCACGAACTTCTTTCTCTCCGGCAGTAAAATAAGTCTGATATTTTAATAATTGATAAGCAGATTTAATGATACGGTTGACACCACTTTCTTTAAGCCCCATATCTTCTAAAAACATCATTTTGTCTTCTTCTTCCATGTCAATCATATCTGATTCTATTTCCGCAGAGACAAACATGACTTGGGCATTTTCATCTGCAACTGCGTCAATGAAAGATTTGGTGTGATGATTTCCATTCACAACGCTAGCATCATCCACATTACAAACGTACAATACTGGTTTTAACGTTAGTAAATTTAAGTCTTTGATTAGATTCAATTGATTTGAGTCCAGATTAATTGTTCTTGCTGATTTTCCTTGTTCTAAAGTGTGTTTGATTTGTGCAACAACATCATAAACTAACTTGGCTTCTTTGTTACCAGTTTCTGCAAGTTTTTTGACTTTTAGTATTTTCCCATCAATGGCTTCAAGGTCTTTTAGTTGTAATTCCGTATCAATGATTTCTTTGTCTCTGACAGGGTCAATACTGCCATCTACGTGAGTAATATTATCGTCATCAAAACATCGAATAACATGGAGAATGGCATTGGTATTTCTGATATTCCCAAGAAATTGATTACCTAAACCTTCTCCTTTGCTTGCTCCTTTGACTAAGCCAGCAATGTCAACAATTTCAACAGTTGTTGGAATTATCTTTTGAGGATTAACTAAATCGGATAGTTTATTTAATCGTTCATCAGGTACAGTTATCATTCCGACATTTGGTTCGATCGTACAGAATGGATAATTAGCACTTTCAGCCTTAGCACTACTTAGACAATTAAAAAGTGTTGATTTTCCAACATTGGGCAAGCCCACGATTCCACATTGTAAAGCCATTTATTATTGTATTTTGGTGCAAGTTTAGTCTTTTTAGGATTGATTAGAAAGACTTCTATGGTCTTTGATTGTATGAAGACCTTCTGTCAGTTTAATATAAGTTGGAACGCATTTTGATAAATATATTAATGGATGTTTTCCTTTTTAATAAAACTAATTGATTCTGTTGTATGGCCAGCATTGCTAGTTGTGTCCATTTGGATTGTTTTTTTTATTAACTTAAGATATCAGTTGGATTTGAATTCTTATGGTTTGCACCCTCATAAATGGGATGACTTGTATGGAGTAGTTACCATGATTTTCTTACATGGTAATTTTGATCATTTACTGAGTAATTCTATTCCCCTTTTACTATCTATGGGATTTATATTTATAAATTTCAGTGAGGAAAGGGCTTCAATTATTGTTTTAAATATTTTAGCTACAGGGATTATTCTCTTTTTTATAGGGCAGCCTGGTAGCAATCATATTGGTGCTAGTGGTTTGGTATATGCATTAATTTTCTTTGTTGTGACTCATTCTTTTTTTACTCGTAATAAAGAAATGTTGGCAGCTTCTTTTACATTAATATTTTTATATGGTAGTCTGATTTATGGGCTATTCCCAGAGTTTGGAAAATTAATCGGAAAAAATATATCTTGGGAGGGGCATCTATCTGGAGCACTCTCTGGAATTATTTTTGGGGTGTTGTATCGAAATAGAGGTCCTCAAAAACCACCACCTTTAGATGATGACTTTGATGATTTTGAAGATGAATATTGGAATACAACTGATGTTGATGATCAAGAAAGCTTTAACACACATATTCAGTACATCTACAAAAAAAAGGATTAACCTGATATTTGTTCTCAGTTAAGTCCGTTGGATAAAATTACCTTTGAAGTATATGAGAATTTTATTTACTTTTTTTATTTCTATTTATTGCTTTTCGTCATCTCCATGGGGATTTTTTGCCCATAAAGAGATTAATTATCATGCTTGTTTTACTCTTCCATCCGAGATGTTTGGCTTTTACAAGGCAAATGTTGACGTAATCAGAGAATTGGCCGTTCGACCTGATCAAAGGAGGTATGTCATGGATGAGGAGTCCCCAAGACATTACATAGATATTGATTTTTATGAGTCTAAGATCCCGATCGACACTTTGCCGTTCTATTGGGATAGTGCCAAGGTTTTGTATGGTGAAAAAACATTGATTGATCATGGAATTGTTCCATGGCATATTTTAAAAGTTAAATATTGGTTAACGCGGGCTATGAAAGACCATGACTACAGTCAAATTTTAAAATTAAGTGCTGATTTAGGACATTACATTGCAGACGCTCATGTGCCTTTACATACTACTAAAAATTATAACGGTCAATTAACTAATCAACATGGCATTCATGGACTCTGGGAATCAAGGTTACCTGAAGTCTTTTTATCTGATTATGATTTTTTTATTGGGAATGCTCAATATATGCATAAACCTCTATTGTCTATTTGGAAGGCAGTAGAAGAGAGCTTTTCTGCTCATGATACGGTACTTGATTTTGAAAGGGAACTAACATCCAAAATGCAACACATAAAGTATTCCTTTGAGCAAAGAGGGGCGACAACAATTAAAGTATACAGTCAAGAGTTTTCAAAATCATATCATTTTCTGCTCAACAATATGGTAGAACGTAGAATGAAAAAAGCAATCTATATGATTGGTTGTTTTTGGTACACAGCATGGGTTGATGCTGGTCAGCCTCACTTACCAAACAAATTAATTCTAAATTTTGAAAATAAGACTTCTAACGATTCTATATTTAAAAGACATTATCATAAAATCAAAGGTAGAGTAGGACTTCATTAAATATAGATTATCTCTTTATTATTGAGGTAGACCATTGATTATTTTGATCATGAATCTCAAGAATATATATTCCTGATTCCAGTTTATCTAATTCAATCTGATTAAGTGATTTGTCAATGAAATTTTCTTGGATAAATTTCCCTTCCATTGTTTTGATAACCAATTTCAAATCACGGCCAAGTTTATGTTCTACAAATAATGTTTGATTAATTGGATTAGGATAAATATTTACACCAAACTTATTAAATTCGTTAATCCCACTAAAATCAGGTAAAGAGATAATCTGAGTACTATCTTCAGTACATTCATTAGTAGTGGTAACAGTTAAAGTTACATTGACTTTTTTACCTTCACTTGTTTCGTAGTTGTGAATTGGAGAAATAACATTAGAAAGTGGACTTCCATCTCCAAAATTCCATGAATAAGTTTCGTAGGTGCTTATAGTTGGTGTGAATGATACACCCGTTTGATTTGTTGAGTAGTCAAAAGATGCATCAATATTTTGTTCAACATTTACACGTACTTTTTGAGAGATCTCTGTGCATTGACCCTTTTTAAAAAGTACATAAATGCTATCTCCATCAGTCATCATATTATTTGTGTATGACGAGCTATTTCCCGATTGAACCATAACTCCATTCAAAACAAAGTCCCAACGGTCCATATTCTCACTAGCAATGAATGTGATTGTTTCTCCTAGGCAGAATGATTGTTTTTTAATTGGTTCCAGTTTAGCATTGCGAATTTGATCTATAGTAAGAGGAATTTTAATTTTGTTTGCTGGACATGTTAAAGAAGCTGAGTCAATAACTTGAATGGAATATTCTCGAGAAATAATAGGATTAAATGAAAGTAGTGTATCGGTGAATGGACCTCCTCCATCTAAACTAATACTATAATTTTGATTTTTAAGTCCGTTTATTTCAATCGACCACAGATCTCCAAAACAGATACTAGAGTCCGCTTTTACAGTATAATCTATCGGAGTGCATGCTTTAGAAAAACATTTTTTAATTGCTATCTCACTATAATAACAAGGAGTTGGGTCAGCACCTCTTACCCAGAGAGTTACAGAATCCTCAGGGTTTAGTCTTCCAATTTCATGTAATTTCCCTCTGATACCGCTTGATGGGTATGCCCAGTTCTTACCCTGATCTGTACTAATTTGATACCCTTCATGAACAAATTCATCTGACCAGAAAAAAGTAATACTGTCAGGTGCAGTGGTGAGGCAGGAAATCTTAGCTGCTGGGAGTTTATCTTTTGTAAATACGTCATATTTTACTGTGTCACTTAAACAACCTCTTTGGTCTCTTACTTGTAATCCAAATGTTGATGGAGAATTAACTAATACATCATAATTGTAATTAGATGAACTCTGTAAAAGCTGTCCTGAGTTGTAGAAATAAAAACTGTCATAATTCGTAGAATCTGAAAACAGTGTTATTGTTGTATTTTCACATGTACTATCATTGAATGTGCTTACAGAGCTGGATAATGAAGTGATGGGCTTATCATAGAATTTTATATTAACGATATTACTTTTTTTACCACATCCATTGGTAGATAGACCAGAGACAAAATAATCGCCAGGAGAATTTACCCAAAGAGAGTCGGATATTTGCCCATTATTCCAAGTATAAGTTACACCTGACTCAATGGTAAAGGGTTTTAGTAAAATTGAATCACCATTACAAATAGATTGACTAGCACCTCCGGGAATAAAAGTATTTGGGGCTGGTAAAACATTAATGTCTACAGTGTCTGGCTTTGATTTACCTTTTGCATTGGTTACGGTAAGGATAGCTCTATTTTTACCCGGGAAGTTAAAAACTACATCGGGGTTTTTTTGATTAGAAATACTTGGATTTCCTCCAGGAATTGTCCAAGCGTATGAAGTGGGAATATTCGTTCCAGAACCAGATAATTGAAAACTAGAATTTTGGCAAGGGGTTGAATTGCTAGTTGCTGCTGTTGCTTCAGGAAGTAAAGAAGAAGGCACTAAATTAAATTGCTTGGCTATAATTATATCTCCACCAGTGGACGAAGATGAGTTTGTAGCGTTAACAACAGCATAAATTGTTAAAGTTCCTTTATTAGTAGCGGGTGCTTTCCATTTGAAACTCCATGTAGCTGACCCAGAACCTGATGAACCTGTACTAGTTTGTCCCATATAGTTCCTTACCGCACCTGTTATGGTTGAGGAATTTATAAATGATTTATTATTTCCTGATATGGTGCTAAAACTACCTGCCATTTTGTTTGAATTGTCTAGGCAAGTCAATTGATAGCCAAATTTATTTTTTCCTGAGTGGTTGTAGTTTAAGGTGAGCGTATATGTACTATCAGGTATATAACCTCCTCCAGTAAAGTTATTAGTTAAACTAATATTATTGAAATTTGTACCACTTGTTTGAAGCGAACCCCCATGACAACTGGTACAGTTTGACTCACTAGGAGCATTTGTGTATCCTCCAGGAGCACCTCCCGTGTAAGTAACGCTTTTTTGGTGTAAAAATATAAATCCAATTAATAATGTAAGGACAATGACTTTATTTTTGATATTTGGTAATTTCATGTATCGTTAAATTTTTATAAGGACTGGGAAATATAAAATTTATTGAGCAAATATTTTATTAAATTTTAATTTAAATATCACTTACAGAGATGAATTGTCAACTTTCCTAGTTTTTACAATTCAGTTCATGATTTTTTCTGATTAGATCGTATAATTTTTTCTAGCATGTCCCATTCTTCTTTGGTGATGGCTTCCATTTGATTGAATTGACCTGCACCTTGGAGCCATTCTCCGCCGTCAATAGTTACTACTTCGCCATTGATATAGCTCGAATAATCAGACATTAGGTAAGATGCAAGATTTGTTAATTCCATGTGTTCTCCCATTCTTTTTAATGGGATTCTATTTTCCAGATTCACTTTTCCGGACATCTCCTTCGGAAATAAACGATCCCAAGCCCCTTTTGTTGGGAATGGACCTGGAGCAATTGCATTATGCCTTTGACCATATTTAGCCCATTCTACAGCCAAACTTCGGGTCATTGCTAACACACCAGCTTTTGCCATAGCACTCGGTACCACATAACCACTTCCTGTAGAAGCATAAGTAGTTACAATGTTTAGTACATGACCAGGTATCTCATTTTTTATCCAGTATTTCCCACAACTTAAGGTGCAGTTTTTACTTCCTTTAAGAACAATGTCTAGTATAATGTCAAATGCTCGGTGGCTCAACCGTTCAGTAGGGCTAATAAAGTTTCCTGCAGCATTATTTACTAATCCATTGCAGGTGCCAAAGTGCTCGATAATTTGATTTAAAGCATTTTCCACTTGTCCACTTTCACGAACATCACACACTACTGGAAATATTTTATCTTCAGATATTTCTTTTTGTGCTTCTTCTAATTTTTCAAGCCTTCTTCCAGAAATAGCCACTTTAGCTCCCAATTTTATGAATGATCTAACCATTGATTTTCCTAATCCAGTGCCTCCACCGGTAACCCAAATTACTTTGTTAGACAATGATCCTTCTTTTAACATTGATTCTTGACGTAGATTCATACTTTTCAAAAGTAGTCTCTTATTTCATTGTTTTTAAGCTTGATGTAATTTTTTAATTTAAAGTATTAATTTAAAATCAATTTTGATTTACAGTAGTTTTAATTGGTAATAGTTGTTTAATTTGGAGGTTACTATTGATAAATTACTACAAAATACTGGGTCTGGAAAATTATGCATCTGTTGCTGTTGTTAAAAGTGCCTACAAGAAACTAATCAAACAATATCATCCAGATGTAAGCTCAGATCCCGATGCAGAGGAGATGACGAGGTACCTTAATCTCGCAAAAGATTTTTTAGGAACACAGAATTCTAAAGACAATTATGACAGACAACTGAAATTAGCTTATTTGATTGAAATCAATCGGTTAAAAAGTCAGTCAAGTCAATCAAATCCAAAAAAAAATGCTTATTGGAAATCATTATCTGTAGATGAGCGAAAGTCGAGACTTGAGGAGGCACGTAAAATTAAAATCAAAGAAAAATATGAGAAGAGTCTCTCTGTTTTTCCTTTGCCATATAGGCTCATTGGTATTGCCGTTTTCTTAATTTGGGGACTTCAAGTAATGTTTTCTAATTACTTTCTAAATTTCTCAGCAAATGCATACATATGGGCAGTGGTGGGCTATTTTATTTTTGGAGGTACGCTAGCAGTCTCTGCTAGTGAAGCATATACATATTTGACTACAAAATCGTTACACCAACCCATAAAGTTCAATTTTGAGCGATGGATTGCTTTTTCTTTTGTCGCAATTTTTATATTGGGTATTATAAGTGTTTCAACGTTGAATTATGCAAGAAAATCATACTTTTTAAACAATGACTTTGAATATACCACAGCTAAAATTGATTTTGAAAGAAGCTCACTTGATAGACTTATTATTAGTTATGAAGTAAATCAAAAAGAATACATCAAGAGAGTGGATGTATCATTTAATGAAGCTGTAAAGCTTTCTAAAGATCGGATTGTTTTGAAATTTGCTAGAGTAAACCCATTGATTTGTGAGGTGGTATTAAAATCAGATTCAGTTGAGTTTAACAATAATTCTAGATTTTTAGAATAAATCGGAAGTTGAGTCTTCTGCCTGTCAAAAAGTTAGGTACACCATATACATTATTGGAAAAGTCTTTCACTAAGACGTACGAAATAGTATTGTTTACTTGTAAAAGATTGAACACTTCTAAACTTGCCCAAAGGGATTCAATGTTCTTGAATTTTGAGGAACGTCTTTTAGATTTTTTATCTAGGAGTATTTTTGAAAATCCAATATCAACTCTTCGATATGCTGGTATTTTGAATCCAGGGTTTTGACGATTCTCAGGATTAAAGAAGAAAGGCATCTTTGATCCATAAATTAGACTTAAATTAAGCTTGTAGCTTGGATTGCTTGGGAGCTCGTCTTGAAACATGATAGAAAAGTTTACCCGTTGATCTGTAGGTCTTCTTAACCAATCACTAAGTTGTTCATTGCCATCATTGTCTGTGTAATACAGCCGTTCTTTGGTTTGGAGTATTGAAAGATTAAACCACGATTCTATTCCTTCAACAAATTCACCATTGACCCGTGCATCTACTCCAGTAGCATATCCCTGTGAACTGTTTTCAGCCAAATATCGAATTCTAACATTGTCTACAACATAAGGAATCATTCTGTCTTGGTGCTTGTAATAAAGTTCACTAATGAATTTGAATGGTCTTCCCCATGCCTCAAAATTCATGTCTCCACCAAAGACAAAATGAATAGATCGTTGTGCTTTAATGGATGGATTGAGTGTGCCATCTAATCTCCTTAGCTCTCTATAAAATGGGGGTTGATAGTAATATCCACTTGCAAATCGTAATAGCCAATCTCTTTTTGATTGTATAGTATCAGTATTGCCATACTTTAGTTTTGTGCTATCATTATATTTTTTGTTGGGTTCCCAGGAGAATTGCATCCTTGGACTGATAACATTTTCTTGGTTATAATTCCAGTAATTTGTTCTTAAACCAAAGGTTACTCTGGTATTGGATGCTTTATTGATGTATTGACTATTTTGAACATATCCATTGATACGATAACTCTGAATATCAATATTAGCTTTTAAAAACTCATCCAGCACAATTACTAGTTTATCCTGAGTATTGATTGTAGTTATGTTATACTCACTGCTATCATTATATCTCCATTCTTTAAGTCGATCAGATATTTGTTCATTCTTAAATCCAACTCCCCATTGTAGCGTTGTGTTTTTGCGAACATATTTTCCTTTATGTGAAGCAGAGTATACTTGTGCCTCTAAATCATTACGTGCATGGTCGATAAAATAACCAATGCCTAATAGAGCTTTTTCATTTGCAAAGTCATCAGATCCAAAATTAGTTTCTAATTCGGAGAGACGATATGCTCCTTCAACAGTAAAGTGCTCTCTTTCGGTTGTTGTATATGAAGAGGTATTGAATTTTAGTGTGATATTTTTTTTAGGTTTATAATCTAAACTTAAAGCATTCATCCATGTAGTGTATTGCATAAGTTCATTTCCACTAAAAGCAATAAATAGGCTGATAGCACTATTAACATTACCAAAACTCGTTTGCTGACTTTGAGGAGATACCAAATATCTATTTTGCGAGAGTGTGCTTAGATATGAAAGACTCAGATTTGATTTTAGGCGGTATTTGAGTAGCGTCTGAAGGTCAAAAAATAGGGGTTTATAATCACCTTGAACATCTAAACTTCCAAGTAAATATTGGTTTGCTCTGAAACGTGCTCCAACCAAATAGGTGAAGCGTTTGTTTTTGCTTCTATTTTCAAAATGTAGGCTAGAACCAAGCAAACTTGCTTGTATTGTGTATCTTAGAGTATCTGGCTCTCGATATTTAATATCTAGTACAGAAGAAAGTTTGTCTCCATATTTAGCCTGAAATCCACCAGCAGAAAATTCAACTTTGTCAACCATATCAGGATTAATAACACTTAATCCCTCTTGTTGGCCGCTGCGAACAAGAAAAGGACGATACACCTCAATATCATTAACATATACAAGATTTTCGTCAAAATTCCCACCTCGTACGCTATAGCCTGAAGATAATTCTCCTCCACTTGAACTAATTCCCATGCCAATTAATTTTAACTTCTGTTCAAACCCAGAGGTGTTTGAAAAATATTCTAGTTTTTTAGGGTCAATTTTGATGAGCGGACGATCTCTGTTTTTATCTCCAATAACAATAGCAGTTTCAAGAGAAATAGAAGATTCTAAGTTGAAGTTCTGTTTGTATTTTTTGTTTGCTAAAAATGGACCGATTTCCTTTTCGATGGTTTCAGTTGATGCAGATATTTGTAAAATCAAAATCTTGTTTGATGGAACATCAAAGCTATAGTTGCCATCGACAGTTGAATAAGTAGAAATTGCTGTCCCTTTAACCTTAATGAAAGCGTTTGAGATTGGAGTTCTCTCCGAATCTAAAACCTTGCCATTAATTGATGATTGAGACAAGCCAATCACACTGTAAAAAAGAAGAGATATGGTTATTAGATGTGATTTCAAAAGAATAGTAACGTGATAGTATGTTAACTATTGTTTTAGTGAAAGTATAGTTTCAGTAGGGTTCGAGCTTGAAAAAACTGAACTTCCAGCAACAAGTACATTGGCACCACACTCTAACAGCTTTTGGTAATTCTCAGTATTTACGCCACCATCGACTTCAATTAATGGTTGGTGATTTTTTATCTGACAAATACTATTGAGTTGTTGAAGCTTCATATATGTATTTTCGATAAATGATTGCCCTCCAAAACCTGGATTTACACTCATTATGCAGATTAAGTCGATTTCTTTAAAAACATCATTTAGTAAATGAACCGGAGTGTGAGGATTTATTGCCACACCAGCTAGACAACCCATCTCTTTTATAGCATTCAATGTACGGTGGAGGTGGGTACAAGCCTCATAATGCACAGTAATTACCTCAGCTCCATTATCTGCACATTGTTGAATGTATTGATCAGGATTTGATATCATTAGGTGAACGTCAAGAGGTTTGGTTGCATGTTTATTTATGGCCTTCATAACAGGAAAACCAAAAGATATATTGGGGACAAAGGCTCCATCCATTATATCAATATGAAACCAATCAGCCTCACTTGCATTGACCATTTCAATGTCTTTTTGAAGATTAGCAAAATCAGCAGCTAAGATTGAAGGAGCAATTTTGTGTGTCATTTTAATAGAAATTTATATCGTTAATTATTTTTTGTTTGGCAAAATCATTGATTTTGTCAATGAGTACAAGTTTGTGATACCTGAGTTCATTTTTTAGTGCAGGAGATGTCAGTGTTAGGTACAGCACCTTTTTATTGATGAATATTTTAGAAGTTTTTTTTGCAATCATAGTGCCAACAATTTGTTCCCAGCTATTAATAACACTAGTCTCTTCGTATTTGTATCCTTGGTTATAGGATTTAAATACGGTAGACATGAGGTCTTTGATGGATTTTTCTTCTTTCAATTAATCTAGTGTAATGGTTTTAAATGGTTTACCTATTTCCTTACAAAATGATTCTAATCTTGAGGAATTTGTATCCGTAATAAATATTTGCCCAAAGTTACCATTTTTAATAATCTGTGTAAGCACTTTGGATCGTTCTTCGTCAATTTTCTCAAAAATATCGTCTAATAGAAGAATTGGAGTCCATTCTTTTTTATCTTTCAAATACTCAAATTCTGCCAATTTTAAAGCAATTAGTCCAGATTTTATCTGACCTTGTGACCCATATTTTTTTAGACTAAAATTATCGAGTTCAATCTCAATTTCATCTTTGTGAATACCACTTGAACTTCTACGTATAGCAATGTCTTTAGCTCTGTTTGTTTTAACTAATTCTGTATAAGTCGTATCAGAAAGTTGACTTTTATAAGTGAGCTTAATATGTTCTTTATTATCTGATAATTGATGGTATTTTGATTTGAAATAGGAGCTAAATTCTTCAAAAAAGTTAGTTCTAGCTTGAAATATACCTTGTGCAAGAGGTTCAATTTGATCGTCCAGTGTTTGAATTAAAGCTTGGTCAATAGTCTCTTCTTTAAGGTGCTTATTTCGATGCTCAATAAGTTTGTTGTATTTGACTAAAGTTTGCAAGTGCTCTTGATTTACCTGACTAATTATTTGATTAGTGAATGATCTTCTTTTATCATTTGTGCCATAGATGAGTTCAATGTCATTGGGTGCAATTACTACAGCCAAAAATTGTCCAATATGTTCAGATATGTGTTTGTATGGTATATTATCTTTTTCTATGATTTTTCGTGCTCCTCGTTTCAACTTAACTTTTAAATGAAATTGATCTTGGTTTTCAATTTCTGCTAAAATTCCTGATTGGAGTTGATTTGTTTGTATGCATTGTACATCGGTTGAGGAAAAGTAGGACTTTCCGAGACACAAAAAGTGTATTGCATCCAAGATAGAAGTTTTCCCAACACCGTTCAGTCCTGCAATAGCTGTTACCTCTTCCATCTCAAGACTTAAGTCATTGTGATTCCTAAAAAAGACTAAAGATAATTTTTGTACTTTCAAGTGTGTAAATTGAGCAATTAAAATTGTTATTTTTGCCGCACCAAATATAAAATGGCAAAAGCAAAGCACACTAAAAAAACTTATATAGATTGGTACAGATTGATGTTACTAATCAGAAGATTTGAGGAAAAATCAGCTCAAATGTATGGTCAAAACAAAATTCGTGGATTTTGTCACCTATACATTGGACAAGAAGCTGTTGTCGCGGGAATGGTCTCTGCAAAAAAGGAGGGAGATAAAGTGATTACAGCATATAGAGATCACGGTCACGCTCTTGCTATGGGAATTCCGGCAAATGCAGTAATGGCTGAATTATTCGGGAGAATTGATGGATGCAGCAAAGGAAAAGGAGGGAGTATGCATATGTTTTCCAAAGAGCATGATTTCTTCGGCGGTCACGGTATTGTCGGTGCACAGGTGCCAATCGGTGTCGGGCTTGCATTTTCCCACAAATATAAGAACGAACCAAATGTCTGCATGACCTATCTTGGTGATGGCGCAGTGAACCAAGGTCAGGTTTATGAAAGCTTTAACATGGCGGCATTGTGGGGTCTTCCGGTCGTGTTTGTGATTGAAAATAACCAATATGGCATGGGAACCAAAGTGACGCGTGCGGCCGCTGGGCGGGCGCTTGCCGATCGCGGCATGGCCTATGGTATCCCGGGCAAACAGGTCGATGGCATGGATGTGCTGGCGGTTCGCACTGCCGCGCTTGAAGCCTTGGCACATTGCCGTGATGGGAATGGGCCTTATATCCTTGAAATGAAAAC
>JAQWZS010000225.1 GCA_029253325.1 Bacteroidia bacterium | reverse complement strand
CCGGTTAAAGTGCTGGTCTGGGGGACCAGAGATCGGAGGTTCGAATCCTCTCATCCCGACAATATAAGTCTGGTTCATGAAATGATCAGACTTTTTATTTGACATCGAGTCAAACTTTGAGTTTGAATGAGATGGTATGTAAAAAGAATGCTAAGACTATATATTGTTCTACCCCACAAAGGGGAATCAGAATCATAAAATAATCCGCTTATCCCGATTTCAGAAATAATGACTATTAAAAAATGCGATTACTGAAGGGTATACCGTATTGAAACTCCAAAATCAGTTAATGCAGATGGAAAAGAATTACTCGTCACTGGATTATTAGAGTTTCTGTTATAGAACATTCTAAAATTCAATGCATCATTAATTTTATAATCAATAGATGGTCTAATACTCACTGTTCTGATACCCGCAGTTGGGATGTAACTATCTTCTCCGTTATTCCCTTCTAAGGTTCGAACTATAGTTATTCCATCACGAATAGAAAAATCAAAACGTACATTCAAATCATTTCTCAGGATAATTCGACTGCCATTCATCTTGATCGGTAATCGTAATCCAGATGTTCTATAACCTGCACCAATCACAATTTCTTTATTTCGAACCTCAACCATTCGAGCAGAAATTACATTCAGCTGAAGGTTACGTGATATTTTGTATTCAAACTTTGCAGTCAATCCTTCTTTGGTGGTAACATCAATTCCTATCAACGGGGTTAAACGTTCTATAATGGATATCCCACTGTTAAAACGGTATTGCGTTTCAAGATTAGACCCCCGTTCTAGGGTATCTACACCATATAATGGAGGCTGCTGAAATGAACTAATATTTAACGTACTTGAGTATCCATGAGAAATAGAGATATTACTAAAAATCTCTTTGAACATTTCCAATTGTGTAAGTCCGTTATAACTCACCCTCCAATTAGGAATGGGTAAATTTTTGAATGGGTTTAATGATGAGGTACTTGCATTTTTACCGCTATATGCTGCAATAAAAGCATGGGTGAGTACTTCTTGATGTTTGTTGCTAAACCCAATAGGGAATCCAGTACTATCATCAACCACATTCAGCTGATTTTCATATCGATCTGCGTATGCACCATTACCTGTAAACTCTCTAGCCTGAAGTCGTTGAGCAATCGTATATCGGTTATTTTTAAACTGGTCAAAAGCGGCAGAAGAGTAATCATCATTTAACTTATCAAACATGGTACTCCATGTTCCAAATGAGGTAGTAAAAGTCCCCACTTCTGTATAAAACACATCGTCAAAGTCACCTTGCGATTGTGAATACCTAAAGTTACTTGTCACATTAAAACTCTGACGCTTACTAAAGTTCACACTTATTCTAAACCCTTTAATCGGTTCTAACGTTGCCGATCCATTAATATCAACAGAATTTAAATTTAAATAACGAGCGATTTGATTAGTATCAGTTGTAAGAAACCCATTAGCGGCAATTGTATTCCTAAATGTCTCATCTTGAGCACCTAAAATAAAAGGAAGACCTGGAGTATTTTTATCAAAATTTTGACCAAATAGATCAATAGATGGAGTAAATCCGGGAAGTGTTGTACCATCTGTAAATGTTGCACCAAACTGAGCTTGCTTGAGCATCATAATCATTTTGAATAGCGAGCGAGTAGTAGAACTCATTCCTTCTTTTGGTTTTTCATCCTTATCCTCCTCATCTTCGTCTAGGTCTTTAGCCAATTTTCTTCGTGGCGGAGGTCTATTTATTTTCTTTAAGAATGGAACCTTATTGTACAACGAAACAAAGTTTAAATTGCCATTAACAGCAACAGATCGAGAATTTTGAATCGTATTACCCAAAGACTTTGATGCTGGTGGAGCATTTCTCCACTCATAACTTCCACTATACTTTGTTGTAAGTTTTGTCCAATCTAAAATCTTGATTTTTCGGAGAGGTAGCGTATAGTTTACATTAACCTTTTGATTGAAGTCATTTAACTGACCCAATGACCAAAAACTCTCCCACAATGAATCTCTTTTTTCTTGTGTGTTAAGTGCCCCAAACGGCTCTTCAACCCAGGAATTTGCTGTACTTGCATAATCTACTACAAGACTCTTCGTTAAATTCCATTTCCATCCATATACTCTTCCGATGCTAAAAGTCTTATCAAATAAAATAGGAACAATGGTTTTAAAGTTATCATTATCCCTGTTTTTCATTTCCGCATACCGCCGATTGACATCTGCTCTGAAATTAACATTGCTTGGGCCTAAGCCAACGTTAAAATCTCGAATAAGTGGATACTTTCTGAGCTTTGAATTTTTTCTAAACGGCTGCCAAGATTTAGTCTTCTTGCTAAAGTTGTAACCAAGGGAAGATTTATAGGTTCTTGCATCATTTCTCTCGATGACTTGACTTCGTCTAAATAATCGTTGGTAGGAAAATGAGTAGTTCCAATTTTCAATATCATAAAAATGAGATTTACCACTAGATGAGGATGTACGATTCTTCTTGATATTCGTGAAGTTGAGACTATATCTTGAGGTATAATCTTGAGCAGCAGTTCTAATTTGTTCTTTTTCTGCAGCACTTTCTGCATTGTTTATTGCTGTTCGAAGTAAAATATCTGGGTTAAGAGGATAATATTTAGGATTAATAATGTTTTCGTTAAACCCTATAAACATTGGAACTGTAATTCCTGAACTCTCTGGGAAGAACTTTCCTAATTCTACATTAGAAGAAATATCATATTGAATTTGCTCATTTAAATTTCTTTCGTTCAACTTTTTGTCTATTGCCCCAAATCCGATGGACTGGTAATTACCTGAAACCGTAACATTAGCAAAATCCGCTAACTTAGCTACCATTCGAGCATTTGCAGCATATCCCCCCTTATTTGCAAAATCCACGAGTCGCAACTCATTGAACCATGCCTCTGCACATAAATCAGAGGTTGAGCTAGTGGCCGAATTTTTTAATCCAATTAAAATTGTTCTTACGTTGCTCAAATCAGGCAAACCAACAATGCTAATACTATGACCATTGGGCAATAACTCTGAGTAGTACCCATTCGGGTTATCTTTTTGATTGAGTTGTCGATTCAATTTTAGTTTGTAAAACTCTTCTAAGTCAACAATGAATTCATTTTCCTTAGGCCAAATAACTTGAGGATCAGAGCTGCCGTTTGGTGTAATTTTTAGTGGGATTTCGTACTGATAAAAATTATTCTCAAGATCAGTTCCAATTCTCATTACAGCAATTGCATCACCATCTTGAGCAATATTTGATTCGGCATGAACAAACATCTTGAGTGTTTTGTAGTTTCTAATATCAAAATCTAATGTTCTGTATGCTCCTCGAGCATCTTCTCTACCTAGATTACAAACCGCTATGGATATTGATTGCTCGTTCTGCTCAACATTTCCTTGCTGAGTAGGATCAATCTCCCTGCTAAAATCAGGAGGAACCTTATAGGGTATCGGGCTCCGACCGCTATTTTCATTGATATTAACCGTAGAAACAACTAATTCGGAATCATCATTTGGATCAACAGGTGGCCCAACTCTTGGCGGAAACTTCAATGTATTTAGATACCTCCTCCAATCTGCTCGAACTAATTGGAGATTTCCAAACCTAAGGACTACACTATCTTGGAAACCTTTCAAATACATTCGCATAAAACGAATGGATTTAAAGTCTTGGATTCCCCCAACTTTCTTCTCATATTGTCTAATAGGTATCTTTAATTGGTACCAAGTCACATCATTTGGAAGTTCCCCAGGATCAATCTGATTTGCATTTACCTTAACAGAATCAGTCACATAATTCTCCCCAATTTTCATTCGAGCAGGATCAATTTCTATTCGATATTGAAAATACTCCTCATTTAAGTTTACTGTATAATCTTGATTGATGTCCTCATCATTAGGAATTGTATTCGACGATTTAGGAGAACCATCATCCAATTTATCTAATGTTGAGTTTCCTTCAAATCCATTGTATTTTTTATAGCGATCCAATACCAGTGCATTCTGACCGTCATAGATTGGGTCTCTTGGAAATAAATAATTATCTCCAGAAGGGTCAGCTTCAGCTATTTGATAGGCTTTTGATGTTCTGCCAAATTTCGTTTCAATAGCTTCTAAATAATTTTTAAGCAATAGTCGCTCTACATCATCATTCATTCCATCTAAACCAATGTCTTGAGATGTTCGTGCTGAAGGATTATTATCAAAAGCTTTATTGATAATCTGACCAGTAGGTGTTAGAGCATATTCTCCAGTATCTATCCCATAGTTACCGTCTGGAATTGGCAATCCATTTTCGGCAGAACGCTTTCTATCTAAGATGATATC
>JAQWZS010000219.1 GCA_029253325.1 Bacteroidia bacterium | reverse complement strand
GTGGTTAATGAAGATTTTCAACGTCAAAATGCAGATGCATCTCAAACAAGAGATGTTTTTAAAAGTCGTGCAGCAAACTTTAATATTGAATTTAAGTTGGCTCGTATCGCTCCAGATGGCTCTTATACAGAGGGGATCACTCGGACCTACGATCCGATTAATATGATTGAGGATTATGAGGATCGAGATAATGAGGCTAAATCTGTCGTTCCACCCTGGGATAGAAATAGATATTTGAATATATGGGTAGTTAAAGAGATTAAAAGTAGTGGGACGGGAACAATACTAGGTTATGCTCAGTTTCCAGGACAACAAGCATCAACAGATGGAATTGTTATGATTCATGACCGTGTGGGAACTATTGGAACAGCTAGTAGTTCTTCCTCAGGAAAGGGTCGTACATTAACACATGAGATAGGTCACTGGTTAGGGCTTTACCATCCGTTTCAGGGTGGGTGTTCTGGTAGCGATGGAGTTGATGACACACCACCTGTTGCTGAAGCATCCTATGGCTGTACTGCTAGTCAGAATCCGAATACATGTAACACTGACTTTCCTAATGAAATTGATATGGTAGAAAACTACATGGATTATGCTAATGGCACATGTATGAATGCTTTTACCAATGGCCAACTTGCTCGTGTGAATGGTATTTTATCGAGTAATTCAGGGAGGGCAAGGAATATAGCTGCTTCTAATATTGTAGCTACTGGAGTAAATACAAATCCAGTTTCAAAACCTATTGCTGATTTTTGGTATGATGATCCCAGCAAAAAAGTAATATGTGCTGGTCAGAGTATGAAATTTAAAGACTACAGTTACAACGGTGATATTACTTCGAGAACATGGAAATTTGAGGGAGGGACTCCTGCAATATCATCAGCTGTAAATCCAGAAATAGTTTACAATACACCTGGAGTTTACAAGGTAGAACTTGATTTATCTAATAGTGCAGGTGGTACTACTGCTAGTCAAATTTTATTTGTAACAGTCTTACCTAATGTAGCTGAATCAAAAGCTCCTTTCGGGCAAGATTTTGAGTCAAACACTTCCGTAAATGGTTGGCAGTTTGAAAAAGATCTCTCGGGTAATGGTTGGAGTAAGTCTTCATCCATAGGCTACTCTGGTAGTAATTCTATTCAAGCTTATGTTGATGAAAATACGCCTCAATCGTTTCGTATGAAAGCAATATCTGAAGCTGTTGATGTTAGTGAATATGAAGTTACATTATTCTTGCATTTTAAATATGCTTACGCTACAAGAGTGTCAAGTGCCTCTGAGGTTTTGCTTGTATTAGTGTCTGATGATTGCGGTCTATCATGGACTACATTAAAAGCATTCAACAATGCAAACTTAGTCACTGGCCCAGAGTCCTCACCAGATTGGGTTCCCCAATCAAAACAGGACTGGGGTAGACAATCCATTAGCTTGTCACGGTATAAAGATGCGAAGAATTTGTTTGTACGATTTGATGTTATCAGTCGAAGTGGAAACTCGGTGTTTGTTGATGATATAAATATTGGTGAGTTTGCTTTGTCAACTTCAGAATTAGGTAATGATACTCCTTGGAAAGTATTCCCTAATCCCGCACAAAATAATTTTGTAGTTAAAATAGAAAGTAAGGCTATTAATGGTAGTTTATCTATCATGGATTTGACAGGAAGAATACTTTTAGAGAGAAAAATAAATTCAGATCAAATGACAATTAATTCATCAAGTATGCCCAACGGATTATATATCTTATCTGTTGTGAATGATAGAAAAGTATGGTCTAGTAAGCTAATAATTAGTAAATAATGTCAAAAAATTTAGTTATTGTAGAGTCCCCAGCAAAAGCAAAGACAATTGAGAAGTTTCTAGGAGATGGTTTTACCGTTAAATCTAGTTTTGGTCATATTCGTGATCTAGCCAAAGGTGATTCAGCTATTGATATTGAAAAGGGATATCTGCCGAATTATATAGTTTCAACGGATAAGAAAAAAATTGTTACAGAACTCAAAAAACTTGCTAAAGATGCGGACATGGTTTGGTTGGCATCGGATGAGGACCGAGAAGGGGAGGCTATTTCTTGGCACCTTTCAGAAGTTCTTGGACTTAAACCAGATAATACCAAGCGTATTGTATTTCATGAAATAACAAAGTCAGCCATATTGCATGCAATAGAAAATCCTCGAGATATTGATAATAATCTTGTTAAAGCACAGCAAGCAAGAAGGGTTTTAGATCGTTTGGTAGGGTTTCAACTTTCTCCAGTGTTATGGCGAAAAGTAAAGCCCTCTTTGAGTGCTGGAAGAGTTCAAAGTGTAGCTGTTCGTTTAATTGTAGAACGAGAAAAACAAATTGAAGATTTCGTTTCGAGTTCAAGTTTCAAGATACAAGGTTTATTTTCAGCATCAGGTAAACCGGTTCGAGCAGATTTAAGTAAACGACCACCCTCACTACAGGATGCTAATGATTTTTTAACGAGTTGCAAAGGTGCAGAGTTTAAGGTTGGTACTATTAAAACGGTGCCAGCTAAGCGATATCCATCAGCTCCATTCACTACTTCTACCTTACAACAAGAGGCTAGTAGAAAGTTAGGATATAACGTATCAAGGACAATGATGCTTGCTCAGCGTTTGTATGAGAATGGACATATTACATACATGAGAACTGACTCAGTCAATCTATCAGATTTTGCTAGAAAAACTGCCCAACAAACCATAACTCAAGAATTTGGTGATACTTATTCAAATCCCAGGAAATATTCTACAAAGAATGATAATGCTCAAGAAGCTCATGAAGCTATAAGACCTACAAATTTTGATAAAAATGTTGCTGGCGACGATGATGCACAAAAAAGATTGTATCAACTAATATGGAAAAGAGCCATTGCATCTCAAATGAGTGATGCTCAACTTGAGCGAACTACTATTGATGTTGTTAATAGCAATAACTCAGATGTATTCAAGGCTAAAGGCGAGGTGATAAAATTTGATGGTTTTCTAAAGGTATATCTAGAAGGTTCTGATGATGAAAACGAGGAGGAAGACAGTGGGTTATTACCACAAGTTATCGAAGGGCAGACCCTAGATTTAGTTGAAATTAAAGCGACTCAAAGATACACAAGACCACCTGCAAGATTCACGGAAGCTAGTCTAGTAAAACGGTTAGAAGAATTAGGTATTGGAAGGCCTTCCACATATGCACCAACAATATCAACAGTTCAAAAAAGAGGATATGTTGTGAAAGATGAAATAGAAGGTAAATCAAGATCTTATAACCTGTTAATTCTAAAGGATAATCAGATAGTTAACGAAAAGCTGACTGAGAATTATGGGGCTGATAAAAATAAACTTCATCCAAGTGATATTGGGAGAGTTGTTACTGAGTTTTTGATTGAACATTTTAGCGAAATTATGGATTTTGGCTTTACAGCTAGCGTCGAGAAAGAGTTTGACGAAATTGCTGAAGGAATGAAAAATTGGTCTCAAATGATTGATGATTTTTATCAACCATTTAGTAAAAATGTTACCAAAACTTTAGAGAATGCAGGGAGAGCAACTGGAGAAAGAGCTCTAGGTAATGATCCAAAGACAGGCAAGCCCATTATAGCTAGAATTGGCAGGTTTGGACCGATGGTTCAGATTGGCGAGCAGGATGATGAAGAAAAGCCAAGATTCGCTAGTTTATCCAAAGGTCAAAACATTAATAATATTACCCTTGAAGAAGCACTTGATCTTTTTAAAATGCCCCGTATTCTTGGAGTATATGAAGATAAAGATGTGAAAGCAAATATTGGTAGATTTGGTCCTTACGTTCAGCACCTAAAGATGTTTGTTTCTATCCCCAAAGATGAAGATGTGATGACTATTGAGTTGGATAGAGCAATCGAGTTGATTGAGGCAAAAAAAATAGCTGATGCTAATCGAATAATTAAAAAATTTGAGGAAGATCCAGATACAGAAATTCTTAATGGGAGATGGGGTCCTTACATCAAGTCTAGAAAGAAAAACTATAAATTACCAAAAGACCTAGAAGATCCATCTAAATTGACCCTTGAAGAGGTCAAACACATAATGGAAAACCAACCTGCAAAGGGAAAAAGAAAGGCAAAAAAGACAACAAAAAAATAGTGTTTGGTAAGTTGTTTTAGCCAAGATTAAATGGAAATCAGTGAGCTGAAAAATATGGTATACTTGCTTGACGATTCTGATGATCGTGTGGTGAGTCACGTTGAGGAAAAAATTTTTTCACTCGGACTAACGTCAATTCCCTTATTAGAATCTTTGTGGCCTGATGAGGAATCAGTTGTCAGACAAGAACGCATAATTGAACTTATTAAACGTATTAAGCAAAATGTACTTGCTGATGAATTGAAATCTTGGTTGAATTCAGATGACCAAGACTTGCTGGATGGCGTTTTCATTATTAATAAGATTTTAGACCCAAATATTGATCGTCAAGTTATTGAAAATCAATTAGATAAAATAAAGCTTGATGCTTGGTTGGAGTTGAACTATGATTTGACTTCTTTTGAGAAGGTTAAAATATTAAATCGAATTTTCTTTGAAGTACATGAATTTACTGGAGATACAGAGACATATCACCACAGTAAAAATTCATTTTTATCATCAGTACTAGAGCGGAAAAAAGGAAACCCTATATCATTAGCTGTTATTTATAGTATTGTCGCCCAACGATTAAATATTCCAATTTATGGGGTTAATTTACCACAACATTTTATTTTAGGATATGTCAAAGATTTGGAGTGGCCTCCATTGTTGAGGTTTAATGATGAGTCATTATCAAGAGAGAGTCAATACAGCGATATATTGTTCTATATTAATCCTTTCAATAGTGGTCTTATTTTTAATCAGGATAATATTCATAAATTTTTGAAGCAACTTAAACTTGAGGTTAAAGAGGATTATTTCAAGATTTGTGAGAACCGAGATATTATTATAAGAATTCTAAGAAATTTAGAAGTTTCATTTTCTAAAGAAAACAACCACAGTAAAAAAGAGCAAGTTAAACAGCTCTTGAATATTATAAATAAGGAGAGTTAAAGATTTCCTCACCATCCGAGTATTTTAGCAAATATTAAAGGTACAACGATTGTTGCGTCACTTTCGATAATGTACTTTGGCGTATTAATTGCCAACTTTCCCCATGTTATTTTTTCATTTGGTACAGCACCAGAGTATGATCCATAGCTTGTTGTACTATCACTTACTTGACAGAAATAACTCCACAGTCGAGTTTGTCTTTGTAAATCCTGTTCTAACATAGGAACTACACAGATTGGGAAATCTCCGGCTATACCGCCCCCAATTTGAAAAAATCCTATAGAAAAATCTTTGCTTATTTCAGTGTACCATTCAGCTAGATAAGTCATGTACTCAATTCCACTTTTTACAGTATTTGGTGTCAAATTTCCCAGTATGCAATTGCTTGCAAAAATATTTCCAAGTGTGCTGTCTTCCCAACCAGGAACGACTATAGGAAGGTTTTTTTTAGCAGCTGCAAGGAGCCATGAGTCATTGGGATTGATTTGATAATGTTTTTCCAAGCAACCATCTAGAAGCATCTGATACATGTACTCATGTGGTAAATACCGTTCTCCATTTGATTGAGCGTTATTCCAAAAATGCTCAATATTATGTTGAATCTTACGAAATGCTTCCTCTTCTGGAATACAGGTGTCAGTTACTCTATTTAGTTTTTTATTTAATAATTCTTGTTCGTCCTCAGGAGTTAAATCACGATAATTCGGTATTCTTTTGTAATGGTTATGAGCAACAAGATTCATAACATCTTCTTCTAAATTAGCTCCCGTACAACTAATACAATGAACCTTATCTTGTCGAATCATTTCAGCTAGAATTTTACCTATTTGTGCTGTACTCATTGCTCCAGCAAGTGTAATCATCATTTTATTTCCTTGAGCCAATTGGTTATTGTACTCATTGGCAGCATCTGACAGTGTGGCTGCGTTAAAGTGTAAAAAATAGTTTTCAATAAACTTGCTAATTGGATTCATATTTTATTTTAAAATCAATTTTAATATCCTAATATTTTCATCATATCTTCTGCAGGTTGTTCCTCTGAAAAAACTTCGTCAACGATCTCACCTTTTTTATTTTTGTATAATAAAATCTTCTTAGGACTTGGAATTAGACAGTGTTTTATGCCACCTTGACCACTCAAGCTTTCTTGATATGCTCCCGTATTAAAAAATCCAATATACAAAGGTTGATCTTTTTCAAATTCAGGTAAATATATAGCATTGACGTGTTGTTCACTATTATAATAATCATCACTATCACAGGTAAGCCCACCTAATAGTACTCGTTCATAACCAGCATGCCAGTTGTTAAGTGGAAGAAGTATGAATCGTTCGTTAATAGCCCATGCATCAGGCAGTGTTGTCATAAATGAACCATCAATCATATTCCATTTTTCTCTATCATTTTGCTTTTTTTGATGGATAATTTTATAAACTGTGAAGCCACTTTCTCCAACAGTATAGCTTCCAAATTCCGTAAATATATGTGGGTCATCAATATTTTTTGACGAACATTTAGTCTTGATTTGACTGACAATTTCTCTGACCATGTAGGCATAGTCATATTTAAAGCTTAGGTTCTTTTTTATAGGAAAACCACCTCCAATATTTAGAGAATCTAATGAGGTACAGATGTTTTTTAATTGAACATAAACATTCAAGCATTTCCGTAATTCATTCCAATAATATGCGGTATCTCTTATACCAGTATTAATAAAGAAATGAAGCATTTTAAGCTCAATATTTTGGTTTTCTTTGATGTGATCTTTATAAAATGGAACAATGTCTTTATAACCAATTCCCAACCTAGAGGTATAAAATCCAAATTTGGGTTCTTCTTCCGAAGCAATTCGAATACCCAGATTAATTTTTTTATTCGTTCTATTTTTTATGAGTTCAAACTCTTTAGTATTATCAATTACGACGTACAAATTTTCAAAACCAAGTTCAATTAATTCGATGATATTGTCAATATATTGGTCAGTTTTAAATCCATTGCATATGATGAAACGGTCATTCTTAATCTCTTGATTGTCAGCTAATCTTTTTATTATAGCTAAATCATATGCTGAGGATGTTTCTATGTGAACATCATTCTTTAGGCATTCTTGGATAATATACTTAAAATGAGAACTTTTAGTACAATAACAATAGTGATATTTACCTTGATATCCCTGGTCTAAAAATGCATCTTCAAACCATTTTTTTGCCTGTTGAATATTTTCGGAAATTTTTGGTAAAAAGCTAAACTGAACGGGAGTTCCGTGTTTTTTTACTAAATCCATCAGAGATATATTCCGTAACAGCAATTCACCATTTGAATTGGTTGCAAATTCCTCTGTTGGGAATTCGAAGGTCTGCTCTATTAAATCAGAATATTTATTTTTCAATGCTATTAAAACTTACTTACAAAAGAATATAAAAAAAATCGTCTCCGACACATTAAAAAACACAATCTTCTAAGATGAATTGTTTCATGTTTGAGTAAAGCAATAAAAATATCTATTCATTAATTGTATTGATATAATAACAAAGTGTATAGGTATTTTGTAACTTCGCAAACTTTCAAAAAATAACATTATCAAAAATCAAGATACCATAAGAATTATTGGTGCCAAAGAGCATAACCTTAAAAATGTTGATCTAGAAATTCCAAGACATGAGCTCGTCGTATTTACAGGGTTGAGTGGGAGTGGTAAATCAAGCTTGGCTTTTGATACCATTTTTGCTGAAGGTCAACGTAGGTATATGGAGACTTTCTCTGCTTATGCACGGCAGTTTATTGGTGAAATAAAGCGTCCAGACGTTGATAAAATCGAGGGGTTGAGCCCTGTGATTGCTATTGAGCAAAAGACCGTCAGTAAGAACCCAAGAAGTACGGTCGGTACCATTACAGAAGTATATGATTTTTTAAGGTTGTTATATTCACGTGCTGGTACGGCTTATTCTTATTTGAGTGGTAATAAGATGAAAAGCTTTACAGAGCAAGAAATTATCTATGGAGTGAATAATCTACCTTATTCAAAAATGATTATACTTTCTCCTCTAATTAAAGGTAGAAAGGGTCATTACAGAGATCTTTTCGAGCAATATAGAAAGCGAGGATATACAAAAGTTAGGGTTGATGGTGAATTGCAAGATATTGAGCTTGGGATGCAATTAGATCGTTATAAAGTTCATGATATTGAGTTGGTTATTGATCGTGTGACACATGAAGATAAAGGTACTCTTCGATTGACAGACTCTATTCGAACTGCTTTGAAAATGGGTAAAGGAGTTATTAGTGTACTTGATTCAGATTCACTTGAGGTTACTCATTTTAGTAAATTTTTAATGGACGTAGAAACAGGTTTATCCTACAATGAACCTCAGCCTAACCTATTTTCATTTAACTCGCCTTATGGTGCATGTTTATCTTGTAGCGGTCTAGGAACTTCCTCGGATATTTTTAAAGAGGATTTGATTCCAAATCCAAAATTAAGTATTAATAAAGGAGGTTTAGCACCTCTTGGAGATGTAAAAAATAATTGGACTTTCACTCAATTAAAGGCTATGGGTAAAAAGCTGAAATTTAGCTTATCAAAGCCGATTTTAGAAATCTCATCCAGTGCTATGGAGATTATACTAAATGGTTCAGAAGAAAAGTTTGAAGTAGAGTATCGTGGTAGTTCAGGGTATAATCAAACTTTTGAGACAAAATGGAAAGGACTTATACCCTCACTTATGGAGGCGTATCATGAAAAAAACTATGGGACATTAAGTAGATGGGCCGATGAATTTATGACGGTTGTCCCCTGTTCTGTGTGTAATGGAGGAAGACTAAACCAAGAGGCTTTGTCCTATCAAATTAGCGGAGTGAGTATTGCAGATTTATCTACCAAAAGTATTGGAGATTTATACAATTGGCTTGAAAATGTGGAATCAAATCTAGAAGATAGACAATTAGTCATTGCCCAAGAGATACTAAAAGAAATAAGAGAACGGGTTAAATTTTTAATGGATGTAGGACTCTCATATTTATCGCTTAATAATTCTGCAAAGACACTAAGTGGTGGTGAAGCTCAACGCATAAGATTAGCTACACAGATAGGATCACAGTTGGAAGAAGTATTGTACATTTTAGATGAGCCAAGCATTGGTCTCCACCAAAGAGATAATCATAGGCTAATCCAATCATTAAAAAATTTAAGAGATATTGGGAATTCAGTCATTGTAGTTGAGCATGATAAGGACATGATTGTCGAAAGTGATTATGTAGTTGATATTGGTCCACTAGCTGGAAAGAACGGTGGTCAAATTGTTTCAAGTGGTCGTTGGGATGAAATACAAAATAATGGGACAGTAACAGCAGACTATCTGTCGGGCAATAGAAAAATTGCTATTCCTACAAAGCGTAGAAAGGGAAATGGAAAAAAGATATCACTTCTTGGTTGTGAGGGAAATAACCTCAAAAATATAACGGTGCATTTTCCTCTTGCTAAACTCATTGCAGTCACTGGTGTTAGTGGAAGTGGAAAGAGTAGTTTAATCAATGAAACACTTCATCCGATTTTGTCTGAATACGTCTATAAATCAAAAAAGAAACCATTAAAATATAAAAAGGTAAAAGGTCTTGAAAATATTGATAAGGTGATTACAATTGATCAGTCTCCCATTGGAAGAACACCCAGAAGTAATCCTGCAACTTATGTTGGTTTTTTCTCAGATATCAGAACATTATTTGCAGAAATCGGAGAATCAAAAATCAGAGGATATAAGCCTGGAAGGTTTAGTTTCAATGTGAAAGGCGGTCGATGTGAGACTTGTAAAGGTGGTGGAAAAAAGGTTATAGAAATGAATTTTCTGCCGGATGTACTAGTAGAATGTGAGACCTGTCAAGGAAAACGATATAATCGAGAAACCCTAGATATAAGGTATAAGAATAAAAACATTAGTGATATCCTTGATATGACAGTTGAAGAGGCGGTTGAATTTTTTGAGCCAGTCCCTTCAATTTATAGAAAAATTAAAGCTTTGAACAACGTCGGTCTAGGGTATATTACTTTAGGACAAAGTAGTACAACCATTTCGGGAGGGGAGGCACAAAGGGTAAAGCTTGCAAGTGAGCTTTGCAAAATCAGTACAGGTCAGACATTTTATATTCTTGATGAACCAACTACTGGTTTGCACTTTGAGGATATTAATGTGTTGTTAAACGTGCTTCAAAATTTGGTTGAACTAGGTAATACGGTATTGCTGATTGAGCATAACCTAGATGTTGTCAAAGTAGCAGACTGGATAATTGATATAGGACCAGAGGGAGGTGACGGCGGAGGACAATTGATGGTGGAAGGTACTCCTGAACAAGTAGTCAAATCGAAGGTAGGCTACACTTCTAAATTTTTAGAAACAGAATTTGACTAAATTAAACTGCCTTTGAGTCATGTTATAACTCTGGCTTAGTTTTGGTATAATCTATTAATATGAGCAAGAAAAACGTGTCTATTAAATGGGCATTTAATGAATTCATTTGGCCAAGAAGAACCATGATTGCTTTGGGTTTAATTTTGATAGTAATTAGAAGTTTGACGGGTTTAGTTTTACCCTATGAAACAAAGGTCCTTTTAGATGATATCGTTCCATCAGGAGATATTTCTGGCTTGAAGAACGTGATAGGTTTTGTGTGCTTGGCTATTTTTATTCAAGCGATTACATCATTTACATTAACCAGGCTATTGAGTGTTGAGGCTCAATATCTAATATCACAATTAAGAGCTCAGGTTCAAAAAAAACTATTGACACTTCCAGTTTCTTTTTTTGATAATCACAAGTCTGGAGCATTAGTCAGTCGGGTAATGAGTGATGTTGAGGGGGTTCGAAATCTTGTAGGAACAGGTTTAGTTCAACTCATCGGTGGCTCGATTACATCATTGGTTGCTCTTTTTTTTCTCATTAAAATTAATGCATTGATGACCCTCTTTGTATTGTTGCCAGTTCTTGTTTTTGCCTTTATAGCTTTAAAGGCATTTGGTTATATAAGACCAATTTTTCGTGATCGGAGTAAAATAAATGCTGAAGTGACGGGAAGATTAACAGAGACGCTAAATGGTGTGAGAGTTATTAAAGGCTTTAATGCTGAGCAGCAAGAAAATATAACCTTCGAAAAAGGTGTTGAGAGATTATTTCTAAACGTTAAAAAGAGTTTAACGGCTACTGCTTTAATGACAAGTTCATCCACTTTTCTTTTGGGATTAGCATCCACAGGTATTATGGGGATGGGAGGATATTTTATGATGGATAATACCATGACAAATGGTGATTTCGTCTCATTTACTTTGTTTCTAGGGTTCATGATTGCTCCTATAGTTCAAATGAGCAACATTGGTAGTCAGTTGACAGAGGCTCTCGCAGGATTAGATCGAACTCAAGAACTTATGAGCCTTGATGAAGAGGATGATATAGAAGTAAGAAAACAAACCATTAAAAACATAAATGGTGATATTAAGTTTAATGCTGTATCCTTCAATTACGAGGGTAGTAAAGAGGTTTTGCATGATATATCATTTGAGGCTAAGGCTGGAACAGTTACTGCTTTAGTAGGTTCGTCAGGTAGTGGAAAATCAACAATTGCAGGTCTTGCAGCAACATTTTTAACCCCAAAAAACGGTGAGGTCACTATTGATGATTATGATTTATCAAAGGTTAAATTAAGTAGTTATCGTCAGCATTTAGGAGTTGTATTGCAAGATGACTTTTTGTTTGAAGGTTCCATACGTGAGAATATTTTATTTCCAAGACCAATGGCTTCTGACCATGAGTTGGAAGTTGCTGTAAAAGCTGCTTATGTCAACGAATTTACAGATCGTTTTGAGAAAGGTTTAGATACCGTAATTGGAGAGCGAGGAGTGAAACTGAGCGGAGGTCAACGTCAGAGAATAGCCATAGCTCGTGCTTTATTGGCCAACCCAAAAATTATTTTACTTGATGAAGCAACATCCAATTTAGATAATGAGAGTGAGCGATTTATTCAGAAAAGTCTAGAAGTATTGATGAAAGATAGGACCACCTTTGTAATAGCTCATCGATTGAGTACAATTCAACAAGCAGATCAAATATTAGTTATCGAAGATGGTCAAATTGTAGAAAAAGGAAAACATCAGGAATTGTTAGATAAAAAAGGGAGGTA
>JAQWZS010000055.1 GCA_029253325.1 Bacteroidia bacterium | reverse complement strand
GCTTTTTTAGTTCGTAAGTTGCTTATAGATAGGCGATTATGTTGTTTGTTGTATGATTTGTTGATGGACTTTTTTTTATTCACAATAGTTGATAATTTAATGTTTAATGGTTTGGTGTTATTTATAGTTAATCAGCTTTTGTCGTATTGTTGATATGCTCGAATGATTTCTTTGACTAGATGGTGTCTAACAACATCGTTTTCATTGAGTCTAACAACCCCAATGCCATTGACATTTCTCAGCATATCTAATGCTGGTGCAAGTCCACTTTTCGCTCTTGCAGGAAGATCGATTTGGCTAAGATCTCCTGTAATAATGATTTTAGAAGTTGGGCCCATTCGTGTTAAGAACATTTTTAGTTGAGTATGAGTAGCATTTTGTCCTTCGTCAAGTATAGCAAAGCAATTTTTTAGTGTTCTTCCTCTCATGAATGCTAGGGGGGCCACCTCTATGATTCCTTTTTCAATGTACGCTTTATACTTTTCGCGAGGTATCATGTCTCCAAGGGCATCATATAATGGTCTAAGATAAGGGTCAACTTTATCTTTCATGTCGCCAGGCAAAAAACCTAAACTTTCACCTGCCTCAACAGCAGGTCTACACAAAACTATTTTTTTGACTTCTTTGTTTTTTAGAGCCCTTACTGCCAATGCAACAGCAGTATATGTCTTGCCCGTTCCAGCAGGCCCTATGGCAAATACTAAGTCGTTTTTGTCTACTTTGTCAACTAATTCTTGTTGGTTTTTAGTTCGAGCTGAAATTATTTTACCTCCTTGACCATGAATAATGATTCCTTTATCTGACTGTGACTCTCCATTTTTTGAATTTTCTTCACCAATCACAAGTCGTTCAATATCTCCAAGTGTAACATTTTTGTTTATCTTTAAATATTTAACGATAGACTCTACAGCTGTAATAAATTCAATAACGTGTTGCTCCTCACCTTTGATAGTAATCTTATCGCCGCGTGATGAAAGTTTGAGATTAGGGTACTTCTCTTTGTATATCTTAAAATGACTATTGTAAGGTCCAAAAAACCGAGAATGTTCAATGCCTTCAATTAAATATTTTCTTTCTACCAATTTATATGATACAAATGTTGTGTTCAGGTGTTATTTTCGTCTGCTAAATTAGTTAAATAATATCAATTGGTTGCACTAACTTTTTTAAGCGATTTTGGACAGGGTTCTCATTACACAGCATCTTTTAAAGGAGTATTGTGCAAAGAGGACTTGAGTATACCATTCATTGAAATTAACAATCAAGTGGATACTAACGAGATTTCTGAAACAGCTTATTTGAGTAAGATGGTGTTTGAGGATTTTCCAACAGGAACTATTCATATTATTGCTATTGGTACCGTTGCTCATGCCTATAATTTTCACCTGATTGCTGAGTATAAAGGTCATTACTTTATGGCCCCTAATAATGCTGTATTGAGTTTAATATTTGGAATGGATTTTGATTCGTATTTTGTTATACCTAACCCTAGCAAAAAACTTAATATTAACGATTTATATATTCCAATAATTAAGCATTTGATATCAGGTAAAATTTTAAGTAAATTTCTTGAACCTATTCATGATGTTAAAAAACAGACCCTTTTAAAGCCTGGCTTTGTTGATGGTGAATTAATAGGTAGTGTTCTGTTTGTTGACAATATTGGAAATGCATATACGAATATATCCAGACAAGATATTGATAACTTTTTCAGAGATATACCCTTTCAGATTAAATTATCTCGGCATTATATTTTGGAAAGAATAAGTGATGATTTATCAAATTTTAAACCTGGGGACGCATATGGTTATTACACTAATCATGGATTTTTGGTTATTGCTTTGAGGGGAGATAGTGCTGAAAGACTTCTCAATTTGAGAAAATATAAACCGATTATTATTCAAAAGAGATGATACTAAGATTAGTCAAAATGGAGTTTACGAAAGAAAAGACAGTGATTTTTTTAACTTATTTTGAATCCATTAAATCTAGGATTTGTGAGATGCCTGGGTTGGTCAATCTCAAGCTATATCAAGATGTAAATGACCCGAACGTTGTATTCACACACAGTACTTGGCTAAATGAAGATTATTTAGAAAACTATAAAAAATCCAAGCTGTTTGATGAAATATGGCCAAAAACTAAGCTGCTATTTGCTTCTGACGCAGTTGCTTGGAGTTTGACTTTAAAGTAAATATTATTGTAGTACAAATGAAATTAACAAAACTCCTCCTAATTCTTAGTGTTGTTTTCTTTTTTGGTGATGCTTATGCCCAGCTAGAAAAACTTAAAATTGCAGCAGCAGATCAAAATTATATGAGATTGCTTAAAGTGGCTAGTGATGCTACTGAAGTTAAAGAACTTAAGAAGATGCCAGAGGTGTATTATTATTTATCTCAGTCTTATATTAACCTTGCTCAAGATGAGCGTTATCTTCAGAAGAATCCAGATGCCATTAAAAAAGCGGTTAGCTTTATGCTCAAAGGCATCAAGAAAGATAACGGTAAAGAAGTGTTGAATTCAAAATTTGATGTTGTTAGAGACATGGTTGTTGAAAGTAATGACCGTGAGGCATTTAAACAATACAATACAAATAAGTACGCAAAAGCAGCCAAATTGTATGGTCAGTCATATCAAATTGATACTACTCGGAGAAGTTCTTATTTTTTTCAAGCCAAGAGTTATCTTGGTGCTGGTGAAAATTTATCTGCCGAGGTGATATACAAAGATTTAATTAATCGATATCGTGAAGATCATACAAATGGTGTAGAGTTAAAAGAGCTTGAGGTGGATCCATTAGTATATTTTATTGATAAGTATTGGAAGGATAATAAATATGACAGTGCAATTGCACTTATTACAGACGGTAGAAAATTGTATGGTGATAATGCTAAATTGAATTTTTATTTAAGGAAAATTACAAGTGATATCATTAAAGATATGCCTCCAAGTAAGCTTATGTTGGATTACGTTCAAGAGGTATTATTCTATGTGCCTACTGCCGAAGAATTTTTACAAAAAGAAAATTCAATCTACATATATTTAATAAAAAATAGCATAACAAATAATCATTGGTCTGAATCTGACACAATGATTAATCAGTTTGTAAGAGAAAAGATTCAAAAAAATAAGCTAAAGCAATTGATTAGGATTAAAGAGACAGATATTTTTATTGAAAAAAAGACTGAAAATGTTTTATGGAAGCTTGCAGAATATTTTGAGCATTATTCTCATTATAAAAGTGCATCCTATGTTTTAGAAAAGTATATTTCGCATACAACGGAGGGTGATCAACCCTCAGACACACTTTCACGATGGCAAGTTATCTCTGATTATACCTATCAGACAAAATCTTTGACTTTTGCATGTTTTATCATACAAGAGGCTATTCTAAATTACCCATCAAATGAAGAACTCTTGAAGCTTCGATCTCGTGTAATAGCAGAGAAGGAAGTTGTTCGGACAAGTGTTGATGAACAAGGTGCATTATACCGACTGGTAAAGGAAGAATTTGAATACAATCCATCTACGGAGGTATTAGATAAATTGGAGAAAATCAATTCAAAGTATCTAGGTCTATTAGTTTCTGAAAACCGTTTTAGTTCTGCTCGTCAGGTCATAAGTGAGCTAATAGGTTATTTCCCGGATAAGGATCACAGTGATCAACTCCAACTGATTGCTCGTGAAGATTTTTATCAAAATTATTTTAATACAAAAACAAAAGGTAAAGACATTAACGGGAAAGATATAACTCCGTTTGTTTGGAATGGAAGAGTAGGAGGTTGTAATCAAGGAACCATAGACCGTGAAATCCAAAATAAGGTAGTAGACAGAATAAATTATTTTAGAAGGAATGCGGGTGTTCCGGAGGTGTTATTTGATGAAGCTACCAATGAATATTGTCAAAAAGCAGCATTGATGATGACCGCGAATAATGCATTGAGTCATGAGCCATCCAAGACGTGGAGGTGCTGGAGTAGTGAGGGAGCCTACGCAGCTAAGCATTCACTTTTGATAAAGGAGGCGAATACTTCCATGGCTGTAACCTACATTATGGATGATAAAAATCCAAGTGCAGGAAACAGACGATGGTTGTTATATCCTAATGGTCGAGTTTATGGTCATGGAAGCACAAATGACTATGCAGTAATATGGGCACTAGACGATAGTGGAACTACCGATACAGCTGAATATATGAATAAACCCATTTCGTGGCCTCCAAAGGGTTATCTGCCTCAATTGATGTTGATGGAAAATTGGACCTTTTCATTATATGCAGATTTGGCAAATGCCACTGTAGTAGTCTTACAAGACGGTAAGTCTTTGGAAGTTAATGTAGAGCCGTACGTTGAAGGTTATGGAGCTCCTACTTTGGTATTCAAACCAAAATATAATAAAAACACATTACCTGCTAAGAGTGACTTTAATGTACAAATTAGTTTGTCAGATGGACGTCAATTTAATTATGTTGTTCACACTTTTGCTTATAATCCTGTGAGATAAATAATTTTATGCAACGTTTTTAGTAACTTGCACGTCTTAAAAGGAAGGGTTTTTTCTTATATGAGAATTACTAAAACGATAACCTACATTTTTATTCTTTTTTGCTTCAGCAATGTTGCTGCAGATGGGTTTATTGAAAATAAAGGTCAATTTGAAAAATCTATTATATCAAGACTTGATCTAAGTACCCATACCATATCAATGCTAAATGATGGATTTAGTGTTCTTCTTCATGATCAAGAAAAATGGGCAAAGATGATAACCCATTATCATGACAATTTAATGCATATTCACTCTCCCCGAGAGCTAAGTAAAATAGATACATTTCATTTTCAATTATTGAAATATTCATTTGAAGGAGCCGATTTTAGTTCGCCCAATTTCTCAAAACCAACCGAGGCATATTATAATTATTACATAGGTAACGATTCCTCAAAATGGGTTGGGGGTGTACGTAAGTACAATAGGTTAATTTTTAAGTCTATTTATCCTCATATTGACTTAGAGTATGAGGTTATAGGAGAACGATTTAAGTATAATTTTATACTCAACCCAGGAGCAAAATTATCTGATATCCGAGTAAAAATCCAAGGTCATGACGGGGTTTCAATTCAGTCGGATAGGATTATCATGAAAACTAGGTTTGGTGACTTTAGTGAAGTTATGCCAGTATCATTTGAGGTTAGCGAAGGACAGAATAAGATCATTCAGATGAAATATGTTGATCATGGTGAGTATGTTGGTTTCGAATCAAGTTTTTTTAAGTCCAAAGTAAAAACGATTATAGATCCTGAATTGATATTTTCAACGTATTCAGGAAGTACGGTAGATAATTTTGGTTTTACTGCAAGTTATGATGAGGAGGGTAATTTGTACTCAGGAGGAATTGCTACCAGTCCAACCAAGTTTTTAGATGGTGTATATCCTACAACTCCAGGTGCTTTTGATGTAACCTATAATGGGGGAGAACCCAATACATTTGCCTGTGATATTGCAATAAGTAAATACTCCAGCAACGGGCAAAATTTGATTTATGCTACCTATTTAGGAGGTAATGAAAATGACTATCCACATAGTTTAATTGTAGATGAAAACAATCAATTAATTGTTTTTGGAACTTCATCTTCTGCTAATTATCCAACAACAGCTAATGCTGCAGATCCCTTTTATAATGGGAATGAAGATATTATAGTTACTAAATTTAAACCGGATGGAACATCGTTGGTTGGGTCTACATTTATAGGAGGATTTGGTAGTGATGGTATCAATGATAATGGAGATACACGCTATTTTTATGCAGATGACTATCGTGGTGAGGTCAATTTAGATAAAGACGGAAACATATATGTTGCAACGAGTACCTCATCCTTTAATTTTCCGACTACTGGGGGAGTTATTCAACCTGGTCCGTCAGGAGTTCAAGACGGGGTTGTACTTAGTCTAAACCCAGATTTGTCAACTGTTAGATGGAGTACTTATTTCGGAGGTAATGGTGGTGATGCCATTTATAGTGTAGATGTTTCTTCAGATGGGGATTTATATATTGCTGGAGGTACGAGTAGTCAGAATATACCAACAACACCTGGAGTGTATTCTGAGAATCGATTAGGTGAAACAGATGGGTTTATTGCCCGAATAAGTTCTGACGGCACTCAAGTAAAGCAAGCTACTTATTATGGTACATCCGCTTATGATCAAATACTTCAGTTAGAAATTGGTAAGTTCGGTAATGTTTATGTAGTAGGTCAATCTGAAGGTAATCTACCGACTAAAGGAGCTGTTTATTCAAATAACAATGGGAAACAATTTGTTTCAAAATTTAACCTAGATCTTTCAGAGTTACTAATTAGTTCTGTTTATGGCAATGGAGGGGCTAATCCAGACATAACAATTAATGCTTTTTTGGTTGATGATTGTAATAAAATTTATGTAAGTGGTTGGGGGAGTAATTCAGAGGATATACCAGGGAAAACATTGTCAAACATGCCTCTAAGTGATGATGCATTTCAAAAAACTACTGACGGTCAAGATTTTCATTTAGCTGTTTTTGAGGAGGATATGGCAGATTTATCATTTGCTACTTATTTTGGAGGAAATCAAACTGGAGACCATGTCGACGGAGGAACAAGTAGATTTGATAAAAGAGGGATAGTATATCAAAGTGTTTGTTCAAGCTGTCCGGAAAACCCTTTGAGTTCAAGAATTAGCGATTTCCCAACTACAACTGGTGCTTATTCTGAAAATAATCCAAGTCCTAGATGTAGCAATGCATCATTTAAAATGGCTGTCGTTCCATTTAATTTACCTCCAAATTTATCTCCTCAAAATTTTGTAACTAATGTGATTGACACACTAAACATCCAAGTGGGAGATACCTTTTCATTTGATTATCCAATTACGGATCCTGAGGGGGATTCCTTGTTCGTTTATTTTGATATTCCAACTAATCTAAAGTTAAGTCTGATTAGCTTCGAAGATACTATGATTGGTAAGGGTTCACTAAATGCTAGATTTAGTTTTTTATTTTCTTGTAATCAAGCTGGTAAAATATTCAAAATTGATGTTCGTGCTGAGGACAGAGGGTGCCCTAGTTATACCGATAGTATGACTTCAATTGTTCTTCAAATAGATACAACCCCTGTTTTACCTCCACCTGATGTATTGTGTCTTAATTTTATTAGTGATGATGAATTAAGGATTGATTGGGAATCTACTCCTTTGTCTAATTATTTTTTAGGAATGGCATTATATCGAGTGGATCCAAATGGAGATACTTCTTTGTTAAATTACTCAACCAGTCAGTTAGGAGGTTCATACTCTGATTTTGATGTTATTGATCCTAGAAATCGAGATTATACTTACTTTTTAATAGTAGAAAATATTTGTAATGAATGGGGTAAAAAATCTTATTTACTAAGTAGTACACGTGAAAGTCAGATCCCAGTTGAAGAGACGTATTTAAAGACGGCAACTGTAAGTGGAACATCAATTAAAGTAGTGTTCTTGAAGTCAAAGGAAGATGATTTTGGGTATTATGAAATACATAAGGGAACTCGCGATAAAGGGAATTTTAAATACCTTACTTCTATATCTAATATCAATGATACAATTTATTTGGATACGGATGTAGATGTTAATACAACATCGTACTGTTATCAAGTTCGAGTTGTGGACGACTGCGGACATCAAAGTTCATTTAGTAACATGGGGTGCACGATTGTAATTAGAGGTGAAGCATTAAATAATAAAAGAGAAACACCACGTTTCAAATTTGATTTGAGCTGGGATAATTACATCAATTGGGGTGGTGGAGTATTGGATTATGAACTTCTTCGGTCTGTTGACACAGGATCGCTTCGACCAATTGTAAGGGTGGATAATCCTTTAGTTGAGTATAGAGATTCTGATCTTGATTTTGATTGGGGAGGATATTGGTATAGTGTATTAGCTTATGAGGGTCCAGGAAGTTTAGATGCTACGAGTAGAAGTAATGATATTTATCTTATACAACCACCATTAGTTTTTGTTCCCAATGCATTTACAGCTAACGGGGATAATTTAAACGATGCCTTTGGTTGGAGCGATGTATTTGTTCGCGAATTTGAAATAAAGATTTATAATCGTTGGGGTGAGAAGGTGTTTCAGTCTTCCAATAAAAATGATACATGGTCTGGGGTTTATAAACAAACAGATTTAGCATTCAGTAATGTTTATTTTTGGATTGTGAGATACAGAGGTTGGGATAATAATATCTATAACGATAAGGGGACTTTAACTATAGTAAGATAGCTTATCTGATATTTTTTGGTTAACTATTAGTCAGAGCTGCAATAACACCTTTTGCCCATTGAAGTGATATCTTAGCTTGTTCTTGTTTGGTCATGGATGTATTATCTAAAGTAATGGCATCTTCAGCTTTTCTCAGTGGACTTTCTTTTCGAGTACTATCTATTTGATCTCGCTCCTTGATGTTATGTAATACTTCTTTGTAATTAATATGAATCCCTTTTTTAGACAATTCTTCATATCGTCTTTTTGCTCGAACTTCTGGGCTAGCAGTCATGAATATTTTTAATTCAGCATCTGGAAAGACCACAGTTCCTATATCTCGACCATCCATTACTACACCTTTATTTTGACCTATCTCTTGTTGTTTTTTTACTAAAAAATCTCGAACAACTTTGAGTGTGCTCACTGGACTTACATACTTTGAGACACGCATATTTCTAATCTCGTGTTCGACATTGACTCGGTTTAAATAGGTTTCGTAAAATTTTTTTTCAGGATTTAACACGAAATCTATCTTAATATTACCCAGTATTGCTGGATCATCATTGAGTTCTTCAAGTGTTATGCCTTCGTTGAGTAAATATAGAGTTACCGCTCTATACATGGCACCACTATCAATGAATAGATA
>JAQWZS010000166.1 GCA_029253325.1 Bacteroidia bacterium | reverse complement strand
CCCACAGTAATTGAGCTACTTGATTAATTTGATTCATTTCTGATTGCGAATATATCATATTATACAACCTAACTTAAACTCATTTTATTCAAATAAAATAAAATCAAAATGGTGTTTTGAGCGTTAATTATATAGTGAATATCGAGGAGTTATACGAACAGGGAAATTATTTAGCTGTGATCAACCATTTGAAAGGCAGTACGGAGGTAAGTCATTTGTCAATTTTGGCATTTTCGTATCAAAAAACCAAACGTTGGGAAAACGCAATGGAATGTTGGAATCGTCTGATTGCTAAAGACCCTAATAATGCAGAATATTATAACGAGCGTGGAGTGTGTAAGTTTAATATGCGTTTCAAACATGCGATTCAAGATTTTAACCGTGCAGTAGAGCTAGAGCCTAACAATCCATATTTCTATAGTTGTAGAGCTTATATAAAAGACAAAACTGGAGACACTGAAGGAAGCGTTGAGGATTACACTAAATCGTTATCACTTGATCCTACTGATGCCATAACCATGAATAACTTGGGTTTGGCAGAGCAAAAATTAGGACATACAGCTAATGCAAGAGCTCAATTCAAATCAAGCGATGAATTGTTAGGAATCGAAACAATTGATTCAAGAGAAGATCAATACGAACCATTACCAACGGTTGGTGAAAACAAACAACCATCCACCATTTGGAAAGAATTTAAAAAAATGGTCTCTTCCAAATCTGGCTTTAAGCAGTTTTGGACAGAGTTTAGAGGAAAATAGTTCTGTTATTATTCTTGTAATGTGCATTTATTGTGTATATTATAATCATGATTTTAGATAAAAATATTGTCAATCTTTCAAATTTCAGAGGACGTGGTGTACAGACTTTAATCAACAATGGATTATCTAAACATCATCTAGAACATTTTTGGGATGGCTCATATTTTGATGAGGAATTTTTCATGGCTGATGAGAAGACGAAATACATCCCGACTCACCCTAAGACCATACTTAACCGAATAAATAATCCCGATATGGGTCCTGAATGGAGTATGAATCCATACCAAGGTTGTGAGCACGGCTGTGTGTATTGCTACGCTAGAATTACGCATGAATATTGGGGTTATAATGCTGGTCTTGATTTCGAAAAAAATATACTTTATAAATACAATGCAGCAGAATTGCTAGAGCATAAACTCAAGAGTAAATCTTGGAAAGGAGAAAAAATAACTATCAGCGGGAATACGGATTGTTATCAACCTGCTGAGCAAAAGTTAAAAATTACGCGTCAACTTCTTGAGATTTGTTTGAAGTACAATCAATCTGTTGTGATTATTACCAAGAACGCATTGGTTTGTCGAGATATTGACATTTTAGAAAAAATGGCTGCCAAGGGTCTTGTCGAAGTTTGCATGTCAATTACTACCTTGAATGAGGACTTGAGAAAAGTTTTAGAACCTCGAACATCCAGTTCAAAAAATAAACTCAAAGTAATTAGAACATTATCTGAGCACAGTATTCCTGTAGGTGTTTTATTGGCACCGATAATACCAGGTCTTAATAGTGATGAAATTTTTAAAATTTGCGAGGCAGCAAGTAATGCGGGTGCTTCATTTTTGAATCACACATTATTGCATTTAAACGGAACAACAGCCTTATTATTTGAAAACTGGATTCACAAAACATTTCCTCTCAAAGCATCTCGAGTCTTGCATCAGATTGCAGAGGCTCAAGGAGGGAGTTTAAATAAAGATGATGCATCTAATCGAAGAAAGAAATCTAGTGCAATAGGGCAAGCAATTCACCAACAGGTTCGTCTTGCAAAAAGTAAATATCAGTTGAACAAAGCAAGGCAAAAGATTGCTCCACTTAAACTTGGGATCAAACAAACTCCTCAACTGAACTTATTCTAAGAGCTGGGTTCTTTTTTTAATATCTTTGCTTCATGGGGTCTATAGAATGCCTAAATTGTAAAAAGCTATTGATAGGTCGAGCAGATAAGAAATTCTGTGACAAGCAATGCCGAAATGAATTTAACAACATTCAATACGGTAGTTCAAACAACTATATTAGAAAAGTCAACCGTATCATTAAGAAAAATAGATCCATTCTAGCTGAACTATGTCCACTCGATAAGTCGGTCAAGGTTTCCAAAAAACAATTGACCAAAGAGGGGTTTAGCTTTGAGTATTTTACGAATACCTATACTACAAAAGCAGAAAAAACCTATCATTTTTGTTATGAATATGGATATTTAGACCTTGGAGATGATTACTTTGCACTCGTCTATAACAAAACGTATACTAAGTAAGCAATGAAAGATTTTCTTAAAACAGAACTTTTTAAGATTGGGGATCAAGGTTCGGTCACTTTATCAAGTCTCTTATACATAATTATTTCGGGTTTTGTCATTTGGTTTGCTTACAAATGGGTAAAGAAGTTGGCTAAATCAGCGGTAAAATCTGGTCGATTGGATAGTGGAAGAGAATTTGCCATTACCCGCATCACAAAATATGTATCTATTCTCATTTTTGTTATCATAGCCTTGGTTGCATTTCATGTGAATTGGACTGGTTTTTTGGCTTTAACTCCACTACTGCTGGGTGTAGGTCTTGGTTTGCAACAAGTGGCTAATGATCTTGTATCTGGATTTATCTTATTGGTAGAACCTACCATACGTGTCAATGACATTGTGGAGGTTGATGGTGTGGTCGCAAAAGTTACTTTAATAGGGTTAAGAACATCAAAAGTGACTACTCGTGATGGTATTTCGATGATTATACCAAACCACCAACTGGTGAGTGAGAAATTAATTAATTGGAGTACAAGCGATACGATTACTCGTTTCAAGATTAATGTAGGCGTTGCATATGGAAGTAATGTGGAGCTTGTGAAAAAGATACTAGAAGAGTGTGCTTGGAAGCATTCTAAGGTAATAACTAATCCGTCTCCTATCGTATTTTTTAAGGATTTCGGTGATTCGAGTCTTGATTTTGAATTGGTGTTTTGGAGTAATCAATTATTTCCTATTGATCACGTTATGAGTGATTTAAGATATCAAATAGAGGAGTCATTTCGAGAAAATAATATCACCATTCCGTTCCCGCAACGCGATTTACACATCAAACGAGAAGACTCACTAGGTTGAAAATTTAGGATTTTAGATCGTAAGAAATTCCAAGTGTAAATAGTCGATTAAACCACCCAACTCTGCCCCATAATGATGGAGAGTTTGCATTTACCTGATAATCTCGAATGGAAAAAAGAGAGTAGGAGTGCCTCAAATCAATATTTGTTCGCTTGTTTAAGGCATAAGAACCTCCTAGATGAAAGCCAATTTCTGTTTTTTTAAGCCTATCTACTTTAGTTTTTCTGCCATTTTCGTCCCGCTCATTGAAAGTATTTACTCCCAGAGATAGTCCTCCATAGGGTTCAATTTTTTCCCAACCAAGGTATTTAACTAGAAAAGGAACTTCAAGGTAGTGGTAATTCAGGTCAAGGGTTTCTGTTGGTGGTCCTTCAGGATCAATTACTTTCTTTGAACCTTTCATACTGTATCGGATTTCAAAGGCAGACTCCCAATCTGAATTAATGGGTCTGTTTATTTGAATGCCTGCATTAACTCCAAGCTTATTATATCCTGCAAATTGGTCGCCATCCACTTGACTGAAATTTGCTCCCACCAATAATTGAGCTCCAAAGTCTTGTGCATAAGACATAGAACAGCTTAATAAAAAGGAATAAATTATGTATTTAAGGAGTAGATTTTTTAACATCATAAGTCAAATTTAATTCCTTGAGCAAGAGGCAAATCTGTACCGTAATTGATTGTGTTTGTTTGACGACGCATGTATTTTTTCCATGCATCAGATCCACTCTCTCTTCCGCCACCTGTTTCTTTTTCGCCTCCGAATGCTCCGCCGATTTCTGCTCCACTTGTTCCTATGTTTACGTTGGCAATTCCACAATCGCTTCCTGCTGCACTCAAAAAACGTTCAGCTTCTTGAATATTATCTGTAAAAATGGCTGAGCTTAATCCCTGTTTTACATCGTTTTGTAATTGGATGGCCTCATCTAATGTTTGATAAGGGATTAGATAAACAATTGGTCCAAAGGTTTCTTTTTGAACAATTTCAAAATGATTTTTGGCAGTAGCAATGCATGGGCTTACATAGCAACCCCCTTCATAACCTTTCCCAGAAAGTACTTCACCACCTATTAATACTTCACCTCCTTCATCTTGAACTGCTTGTACTGCATGGGTAAAAGTAGTTACAGCATCTTCATCTATCAATGGACCAACATGGTTGTTTTCGTCGAGTGGATTACCAATTCTTAGTTGTCCGTATGCCTTGACTAACTTATTTTTAAATGTATCAAAAATGGATTCATGAATAAGGAGTCTTCGAGTACTGGTGCATCGTTGACCAGCTGTTCCCACACAACCAAAAACAGCAGCAATAAGAGCATTATCCAAGTTGGCATGCTCGGATATAATGACAGCGTTATTGCCTCCAAGTTCTAAGAGTGAACTTCCTAACCGAGCACCAACTACTTCGCTTACCCTTTTCCCCATTCGGGTACTTCCTGTAGCACTAACCATTGGAATTCGTTTATCTTTTGCCATTTGTTCTCCAATTCTATAATCTCCAATTACTAAATTAAAAATGCCTTCAGGTA
>JAQWZS010000165.1 GCA_029253325.1 Bacteroidia bacterium | reverse complement strand
CACCTGAATTATTTTTTCGTCTGGCTATTGTGCTATCCATACGATTTTTAGAATTTCTATAATATTCATTTACAGACACTAGTGTATCGTTTGTTTCAGAATAATGCGTTGCAATTTTTATTGGATCATTTAAATCACCATATTCAAATAGACTTTTAGCATATGGCAAGTTATCTCTTCGAATTTCTAACGTCTGTAATTTATCGTTATAATAAGTGAAAAATCTCTCTTCTGTGTTGTTCCAACCTATGCATCCCATATCGGTACGATGAAAAATGATATCTGAATTTTTATTGAATTTTTTAAGCTCAAGTAAACAAGTATCCTCATTACCCTCAAAGGCGTGAACAAACTGATATTTATGGACAGTTGCCACTTTATTAAATCTTAAAAATGCCGTATCATTTTGTTGAGCTTTCATAATTAATGAAAGTAAAATCAACATGCTAAAAAAGAGTTGTCTTTTCATTTTCTCGTATAGCATACATCAGTTAGTGTGCCAAATTGCTTTTGTTCTAATTTAATTTTACCAGCAAATGCAATCATTGCGGCGTTATCTGTACAATATTCAAATTTAGGGATATAAGCTTTTGAATCTGTGTTATCAGCTAGTTTTATAAGTGAATCTCTTAACTCAGAATTTGCAGCAACACCTCCAGCTATACCAATACTATTAACCCCAGTTTCTTTGATAGCCCTCTTCAAATTGGATAATAAATAAGACACTATCGTATATTGAATTGACGCACATAAATCCTGTATATTTTCATCAATAAAGTTAGGATTCTTCTTAACCTCCTTTTGTAAAAAGTAAAGTATTGATGTCTTCATACCTGAAAAGCTATAATCCAACCCTCCAACATTTGGCTTGTTGAATTTAAAAGCATTTGGGTTTCCTGTTTTTGCAAGTTCATCAATTTGTGGACCGGATGGGTAGGATAGCCCCATCATCTTCCCTGCTTTATCAAAGGCCTCACCAGCAGCATCATCCATAGTTTTTCCAAGAACCTTCATTTGATAATTTTCCTTAACCAGAACAATTTGAGTATGCCCCCCTGACACGAGCAAACATAGGAACGGTAGTGAAGGTATTTCTCCATCAATAAAATGAGCCAACACGTGAGCATCTAAGTGGTTTACATTTACAAAAGGAATCCCCAAAGACATTGATAAACCTTTCACAAAGGTATGCCCTACAAGAAGGGAGCCCACCAACCCAGGACCCTGAGTACAGGCTATTGCGTCTATATCTTGTAAAGATAAATTCGCTTTACTTAAGGCAGATTTTACTGTTGGAAGTATATTTTGTTGATGTTTTCGACTTGCCCATTCGGGGACAACACCTCCAAATTCTTCATGCACTTTTTGTGATGCTACAACATTGGAACAAATATTGCCATTCACCAAAACAGCTGCAGATGTGTCATCACAAGACGATTCTATGCCAAGTATATTGTTATGTGAATTGTTCTTTGTGTATTCCAAGGTATGTTTGTAAGTCTATTTTTGATATCTAATAAGTAATTGCCAAAAATAATTAAAATACCACTGATAACTCTTGCTGTTTTCATAGGCATACTATTATTATTTTTAGGAGTTGCTCAAACTCACTGGTTTAAGAATATCATCAAATCTAATTTGATATCGTATTGTGAGGAAGAGCTTGATGTAAAAGTAAACATTAGCTCCCTTGAAATCGATTATTTTGACTTCATAAAATTAAATCAGCTTTACATCTCAGGAAAAAATAAAGATACACTAGTTTATGCTGACCAAATATCCATTGACTATAATTTAAAAAAATTAATAAAAAATGAAGTTGAATTAGATTATATTGTTTTGGATGGAGGATCGATTCATATTGGAGTCCCTAAAAATGAAGAATCCCTAAATATTCAATTTCTTATTGACGCACTTAAACCTAAAAATCAAAATAATTCAAAAAAGATACACCCATTTACAATTCAGCATCTTGAACTAAGAAACTCCCTATTTAGTTATTTTGATGACAATAGAGAGGCTGAAGAAAAACATGCTTTTGATCAAAATAACATCCGATGCAGGAACATTGACGGGAGTTTTAAAAACTTTGTGATTTTAGGAGACTCTTTAAATTTTACAATTGAACGATTAACCACCATTGAAAGGTCAGGTCTTTTTATTCAAAATCTTAGTGCTAACACAACTATCAGCTCAACTACCCTAAAATTTGAAGACCTTAAACTAAAAACACCGTTAAGCTACATTGAAGATTTTATAGCATTTAGATATTCTGATTATGGTGATTTTTCTGACTTCAATAACAATATCTTTATGGATGCTTCATTATTGAATTCATTTATTCATACAGATGATATCTCAATTTTTAACAGCAAGTTGATCTCCTATCATGATTTATTGAAAATAGAAGGGGAAATAATGGGTTCAGTCAATGACCTAACGGGTAAAAAAATGAAAATATCTCTAGGGGATAAAAATCATTTTAACGGAGAGTTAACAATGAAAAATATTTCTAACCCTGATAAATCTCAATTTTTAATTAATGCCAATAAAATTAAAACTACAACAAGTGAAATCAAACGTTATCTCAGTAAACCTCAGACATTCGATGAGCTAGACTACCTTGAATCACTTGAATTCGAAGGTAAGTATAAAGGTGGTTTACATGCCTTTAATATCGATGGCGAACTAACCACGAATGTTGGGAATATTCTTGCAACAATATCTTTTGATGACACAAAAGAAACCCCAATATTTAAAGGCATCATATCAAGTAGTCAAATACAACTTGGCAAAATACTTGCCAACCCATCATTCAATCAATGTAAATTCGATGTAGAGTTTGAGGGAGAAGGTTCTTCCATAAATGATTTAAAGACCAAATTTAAAGGTAACATTAACCAGATTTCCTACAACGGAATCTCCTACAAAAACACTGGAATCAATGGTCAGATTGATAAGAAAATAGTTTACTGCTTGATTGAAAACTATGGCATTGAACAGGAATTCAGAATAAATACCACTGTTAATCTTCAAAATAAAACACCATCGATAACAGCAACTGCCGATGTTAAAAAGATTAATTTTAAGCTAGGATTAAAAGACTCAACAGATAATATAGTAGCATTTGAAGGTGACTTGAAATTAACCGGGAACTCTATCAATACCCTTGAAGGTAAAATAA
>JAQWZS010000046.1 GCA_029253325.1 Bacteroidia bacterium | reverse complement strand
GGGCAGATTGAAGGTCAATAACAATCTTAAGCGTTTTTTTTAGAAATCAATCTACCCTAAACTAAGCATTGAGTGTATTTTGAACGTAACTTACTAATACTGAGATACTCAATCTTTTTCAAAACTATTTACTAAGCTAAAGACTACTAATTGTCAATTATTATTAAATAGTTCAACTTCTTTTGCCTTAAAAGCATAGTACAATGTTACGTCACCATTTTTTCTTGAAATATGATTACGATTAAGTTTTCGTATGATATTAATCATATTAAGTAAAATTAACTTATAATGCTCTAATTTTCAGTTAGTTAAAATGTGTAAATATCTAAAATTATTAAAAGAAATTTCAAGTATAAATTGAAATTAGAAAAAATTGACTGATGTTAGGGTTTGTGTAATTCTGAAAATCACAAATGATTCGTAAAATTAAGTTACTTTGCTGAGTATGAATTCAAACAATCAAAGAGAAGGTCACATTACGCTTTTTGCAGCATCCTTACCCATAGCATGTTTAATTCTACTGTTAGCATTGAATGTGTTTGTTTTTGGTGATGAGGCAATTAGTGGTAGTAATCAGTTTGTTCTATTGATTGGTGGTGCCATAGCATCCACTGTGGGTATGTTTTATAAGATTCCCTTCAAATTCATGATAAATCAAGTTGGGGAGAATCTTAAATCTGTTACTGGTGCAATCTTAATTTTATTGTTGGTAGGTTCTCTGTCTGCATCTTGGTTAATCTCAGGTATAGTTCCAGCTATGATCTACTATGGTATTCAATTAATTAATCCCACTTTCTTTTTACCCTCGGCAGTAATATTATCTGCAATTATTTCAATCGCTACTGGGAGCTCTTGGACTACCAGTGCTACAATTGGAGTAGCTTTAATTGCCATAGGAAAAGCTTTAGGAATACCCGCTGGTATTGTTGCAGGTGCTGTGATAAGTGGAGCGTATTTTGGCGATAAACTTTCACCATTAAGTGATACAACCAACCTTGCAGCCGCTATGGCTGGGTCTAGTCTTTTTACTCATATACGTTACATGCTCTATACAACAATTCCAAGTATTAGCATTACATTAATTGTATTTATACTAATCAGTTTTAATATAGACTCTGGTGAGATATCCAGTTCTCAAAATTTACTTTTATCTATTCAAGAAAGTTTTTATATATCTCCATGGCTGTTTGTTGTTCCACTTGTAGTTATTGTATTAATTATTAAAAAAGTTTCTCCAATTATCTCACTTTTTGTAGGTACAATCCTAGGACTTGTACTTGCATATTATTTTCAGACAATTATTTTTTCAGGATCTTTTTTTGAGAATTATAGATACTATTTGAATGCAATTTCATCAGGGGTATCTGTCCAAACATCTAATCAGGCTCTTAATGAACTTTTTATCGCTGGTGGTATGGAAGGGATGTTAGGTACAATCTGGCTAATAATATGTGCAATGGTATTCGGTGGTATTATGGAATCTATCGGTGCTCTATCAAGGATTAGTAAAGCTTTGTTAGCTCTTGGAGATTCTATCTTCAGTCTTTTTGCAAGTACATTGGCTAGCTGCCTTGCGATCAACCTAACAGCAAGCGATCAATATCTTTCCATTGTTGTACCTGGTAAAATGTTTTCAAAAGCATTCGAGGAAAAAAATCTTGCCCCAGAGAACTTAAGTAGAACATTAGAGGATAGTGGTACGGTAACTTCTGTCTTAATCCCATGGAATACTTGTGGTGCTTATCAAAGTGGGGTACTAGGTGTTGGTGTTGGTGAATATTTTATGTATGCAGTATTTAATTATGTTAGCCCTTTTATGACATTGATTTTTGCCGCATTTAAAATTAAAATTAAAGAACGGTTGAATAGTATTGCTACCTGATTAATGAATCAATTTCTACCTGGTAATCATACCTTAAATCTTCATGCATTTTATTCAAGTTCTTTTCAACTAATCCCAACTGTCTTTCATACATATTAGTTAATACCTGATTATATTTATAGGATGGATCCATTTCTTCTAGGTTTCTACAAAAATGAATAAGTAATGTTGTTTCAGTTTCTATATTCTTACTGTATTTAATAAAACGTTTTGTTGTTCTCAAAATCTTTCGAACACTCTTTTTGATATAGTAGTAGTTTTCTCTATTTATGATTTCGAATTGAAAATCGGTGTATTTTTTAATTTTTTCGATATACCCTTCTTCATCATGAGAATTAAACAATAAGTAACTTAGAAGTTCTTTATTTTCAACTTTATACTTTCCTAATCTTAGCACAATTTCAATCAGTTCTTCTTTAGTATTGAACTGAATTTCTTTTTTGATTTGAGCAATAGAAGAGGCTTTCATTTGGATTTGAAATTTGGGACAGACTCTAAGTACAATTTTTCTACTTTATCACGAGCCCAAGGTGTTTTCCTTAAAAATTTCAAACTGCTTCCAATAGATGGATTACTAAGAAAACAATTGATGTTGACTAATTCTCCAAGTTTCTCCCAGCCGTAATATTTTACTAAATACTCGATGACTTCTTTTAATTTAATACCATGGAGTGGATTATTGGGTTGAATTTGTTCTTGTTGTTCGTTTTTTTTCATGCACTACGTTGCACAATAGTAATTCCTTTTTATAAAAAAAAGGTTGTCACAACTAGTGACAACCTTTTAGAATCGTGTTTAAAATATACTTATACGAGGGCTACATTTACTGCACTTGGTCCTTTCTGACCGTCTTCTACCTCATATGATACTTGGTCTCCTTCATTGATTCGAGTTGTTGTACCGGTTTTGTGTACAAATACATCTTTGCTTCCATCTTCTGGTGTGATAAAACCATAACCTTTTTCGTCATTGAAGAATTTTACTGTTCCTTTATTCATTATTAATTAATCTTTAAGGCTTCGAAGGTAACCCAATATTTATGTTTTGTCTCTTTTATTTTGTTCTTTTTGAACCTCTGGTGATTGGCTTCTTGTATTTTTTTGCTTTTTTTAACTTAATTTTTTGCCCTCCACTCAAGTTATATTGTTTCTTATTCTTCTCCTTTTTATCATGAAAACTAGCTCCAGTGGGTTGTTTAGTTTTTTTATGATGGTTGTTTTCTATGATTCTAGGTTGTTCATCAATGGTTAGTTTACTGCTAATGTTAACTTTGTCAGGAAATGGAATAGTTTTAATTTTTCTGTCCATTAATACCTCAATAGCAATTCTATATTTCTCTTCTTCTTTAGTATATAATAAGATAGAATTTCCAGATTTTTCGGCTCTACCTGTTCGACCTATTCGGTGAATATAATTTTCTGGGAACTTGGGGGTATCAAAATTAATGACATGAGAAATATCATCTAGGTCTAATCCTCGTGCGATAACATCAGTAGCAATAAGTATTCTCGTATGTCCATCGTTAAACCGTTCGATGGTTGCTAGTCTATTATTCTGGCTTTTATTGCTGTGTATAATTCCCAGTTCATTCCAAAAACTAGATTCTAGTTCTTCAAATAAGCGATCTGCATTCTTTTTTGAATTGATAAAGACAACCGCTTTTTGGAAGGTCGCTTTATCCTTGAGGAGATAATTCAGCAGGTTAACTTTGGTATAAAAATTTGAAACGGGATAACATGACTGTGTTATGTTATCAAGAGGTTTACCACTTACAGAAATGGTAATTGTCTGAGGGTCTACAAAGTTTTCTTCGATGAGTGCATGAACATCGTCAGTCATTGTTGCTGAGAACATGATATTCTGCCGTTTTGAAGATAGCAACTCAAAGATATTGTTAAGCTGAAATCTAAAGCCTAAGTCTAGCATGATGTCAACTTCGTCAATAACTAGTTTTTTAATATCTTGGGTTTGTAAGGATCGATTAAGAATGAGATCATATAATCTTCCGGGTGTCCCAATAATAATATCTGTACCTTCTGACAGAAGAGTTTGTTGTGTTTTTATATTGACTCCTCCAAAAACACCAGCTATACGGACCGTCATGTATTTCGTGAAGAGCTCAATTTGTTCAACTACTTGAACGACTAATTCTCGAGTAGGTACAATGATTAAAACACGTGGTTTATAACTTTTAGAATAATTTAATTCTTGAAGAATTGGTAGGGTATAAGCAAGCGTTTTTCCTGTTCCAGTTTGAGCAATGCCAACTATATTTTTACCAGAAAGGATTTTTGGGTAGGCCTCTATCTGGATGGGAGTAGGTTTTTTAAAATCAAGATCTGATATAGCATTCAGTAATGATTTTTTGATGGACAGTTCTTCGAATGAATTCATGCTTAACGAATGCAAAGGTAATGGAAGATGGTCATTCCTAATTTATGCTGTAAGTTGGGGCCTAACCTATTCCTTCCTTTTTTTCCAATTACTTGAATCGTGATTTGCAATTGCAGGAGTTCGGTGTTCATTAAACTCCAGATAGGAAAAAAGTGCAGCAGCCTCTAGTAGTGTTTTATCTTGTTTTTTTCGGCTTTCAGCTGTATAGTATTTTTTGATAAAATTGGTGTCAAAGTCGCCTTCAATAAATTTAGGGTGTTGCATCACAAATCGACCAAAGTCTAACGTGGTTGGAATTCCCTTAATTTCAAATTGATTTATGGCCTCAATCATTCGTTGAATTGCCTGATCTCTGTTCTCACCCCATACAATCAATTTGGCAAACATGTTGTCATAATAGATGGGTATTTTATAACCAGGATATACGAAATCATCCAGTCGGATATAATTAGCTTTTGGAGGGTTGTATACTTCAATAGTTCCAATAGCCGGGAGAAAATCTTGTGTCGTTTCTTCTGCAGTTAATCTTAGTTCAATTGCATGCCCGTTGGGTTTGATATCATCTTGGGTGAAGGTTAATTTTTCGTTTCGAGCTACTTTAATTTGTTGCTCTACTAAATCTAAACCTGTGATTAACTCGGTTACGGGGTGCTCTACTTGCAGACGAGTATTCATCTCCAAGAAGTAAAATTTGTAATCTGAATCCAGCAAGAATTCTACTGTCCCAGCTCCACTATAATTGCAGGCTTTTGCAACGTTTACAGCAGCTTGTCCCATTTGTTCTCTGAGAGAGTCAGAAAGAACAGCACTTGGTGCTTCTTCAATGAGTTTTTGATGTCTTCTTTGGATGGAACATTCTCGTTCCATTAGATAGACCACATTGCCATGATTATCTGCTAGGAGTTGTATCTCTATATGTCGTGGTTTGGTAACAAATTTTTCAATGAAAACTGATCGATCACCAAAGGCACTTTGGGCTTCACTTTGAGCAGTTTTCATCTGACCTTCTAAGTCGACAGCTTTTTCAACAATACGCATGCCCTTTCCACCACCACCTGCACTGGCCTTAACCAAAACAGGATACCCAATTTGGTCAGCTACAGACTGAGCTTCTTTAATATCTTCAACTGCATGATTAATACCTGGAACAAGAGGGACACCATATTTTTCAACGGCTTGCTTACTCTCAATTTTGCTTCCCATGAGATCAATCGCTTCAGGACTTGGTCCAATAAATCGGATTCCAGCTTGATGAACATCCTTCACAAAATCTGCATTTTCTGATAAAAAACCATAGCCTGGGTGAATGCCATCAACGTTCAATTCTTGACAAACTGAAATAATTTTATCTCCCTTAAGATAGCTTTCTGAGGAAGGAGCTGGACCTATACATACAGCTTCATCTGCAAGTTGTACGTGCATTGAATCACGGTCAGCTTCTGAATAAACAGCAACTGTAAAGATGCCCATTTTCTGACAAGTTCTTATTACACGAACGGCAATCTCACCTCGATTAGCTATCAGTATTTTTTTCACGGTTTTTTTAGCATTGGCAAACTTATATACTGCTCTTCTTCATCACTTATTCTCCCTACACCGAATAGTCCTCCATCCGATTGTGCAACTGCTTGGGCGATGCTTTTCAAGCTGTTGTATAGTTGTTTGTTAAAGGTTGAATCAAGTTTTTTGAAGATGTGATTTAGCTCACTGATTTTCTCTTCTAAATATTGAATTCGATCATTGCCACTTGCAGGAATTGCAGCAAGAGCTTGATCAATTTCTTGATCAATATTTGCATTTAATTCTTTGTAAAGATTTCTCAAGTCGTTTTGAAGAGCGTAAGATTTAATATGGATTATCTCTTTGGCTCTGTCAATCTCTTTTTCTTGTATGTCATAGTCTGAACATGCTACAAGGAGAGTTACCCAAATGGGCGAACGTTTAACACTAGTTTGTTCTTCTGATGATAACTTCTGTAATTGATATAACATTAAATGTACTTTTGCTGCAGCAAATTTATGCAAACACAAATAACTAAGCAGATAAAACAACTTTTTCTAAAAGAGCTTCGTGTTGAATTTAAAAACAAGTATGCTTTTTGGTCTTTGCTTTTGATGCTAGTAATTTCTGTATTTATTATCTACACGATTCAGAAGCATGCAAGTAATTTAGTTTGGCATAGTTTATTTTATGTGGTCCTTATTTTAGGGGTAGTTCAAAATATTACGCGGAGTTTTTTAGGAGAACAAAAAGGGACTTTGCTTTATTACCGATTTTTGGTAGATGCAAAAGCACTGATAATTTCTAAGATTTTGTATCAATACTTTATTAATTTCATTTTCTTGGTTGTTCTATTTATCTTAATGAATTTTTGGTTACCACAAACCATCCCTCATTTGGGGCAGTACTTTTTTACAGCCTTTTTATTTATGATGTGTTGCAGTACCGTCTTTACGTTTAATTCGGCACTCTCCTATGGAGTAAAAAATAGTAGTTTGGTAGCCTTAGTGTTAAGTCTGCCCTTACTCATTCCTAGTTTGTTGGTCTGTTTGAAAGCTGCAAGTAAATCTCTAGTTTCATTGCCTCATACAAACTTTTACCAAGACTGGTTAGTTTTGGTTCTTTTGATAGTAATTCAGCTGGTTCTATCGATTACCCTGTTCAATTACATTTGGAAAGAGTAATCTTAATAAGCTTTTGCAAATAACACTCGCTGGCTACTTGGATTACCAGTAAGTATACATGAACCCTTCTCTAATGGATTATCAAAAGGAATACATCGAATAGTAGCTTTGGTCATATCTTTTATTTTATCTTCTGTTTCAGAAGTACCGTCCCAGTGAGCAGAAATAAATCCAGTTTTATTTTCTAATACATCTACAAATTCTTCCCAAGTATTTACTGGTGTGATATGGTTGTCTCTGTAGTTAAGTGCATTAAGGTAGATTTCCTCTTGCATCGCTTCAAGAAGATGTTCGACTTTGGTGTCAATATCAGTCAATTCAAGAATTTGTTTTTCTTTAGTGTCTCTTCGGGCTACTTCAACGGTGCCATTTTCAATATCACGGGGTCCAATAGCTATTCGAACAGGAACTCCTTTTAGTTCCCATTCAGCAAATTTAAAGCCTGGTTTATGTGTGTCTCGATTATCAAATTTTACGGTAATTCCTTTTTTTCTTAGACGATCAATTACGGGCTGAATAGTTTCAGAGATTAACTCTAATTGTTCCAATCCACGATAAATAGGAACTACTACTACTTGAGTAGGAGCAATGCTTGGAGGAAGAACAAGACCTTCATCGTCACTATGAGTCATGATAAGAGCACCCATTAAGCGAGTACTAACGCCCCAGCTAGTTGCCCAAACATGATCTAATTTTCCTTCTTTATTAGTATACTTTACATCAAAAGCTTTTGCGAAATTTTGACCAAGGAAATGAGAAGTTCCCATCTGAAGAGCTTTGCCATCTTGCATTAGACCTTCGATACAAAGGGTGTCATCGGCACCTGCAAATCGTTCACTTTCAGTTTTTGTTCCCATAATAGTGGGTATAGCAAGAACATTTTTAGCAAATTCTGCGTACACCTCAATCATTTGATTGGTTTCTTCAATGGCTTCTTTTTTAGTAGCATGTGCAGTATGACCTTCTTGCCACAAAAATTCAGCTGTTCTCAGAAAAAGTCTTGTTCTCATTTCCCATCGAACAACGTTAGCCCATTGGTTTACCAAAATGGGAAGGTCTCGATAACTTTGAATCCATCCCTTATAAGTGTTCCATATGATTGCCTCACTTGTTGGTCTGACGACTAGTTCTTCTTCTAACTTTGCATGAGGGTCTACACGAAGTTTGCCCGAATTTTCAGGATCATTTTCTAGACGATAATGTGTAACTACAGCACATTCTTTCGCAAATCCTTCTGCATTTTTTTCTTCAGCTTCAAATAAGCTTTTAGGAACAAACAGCGGGAAATAAGCATTTTGATGACCAGTTTCTTTGAATCTACGATCCAATTCAGCCTGCATTTTTTCCCAAATAGCATATCCATAGGGTTTGATAAC
>JAQWZS010000228.1 GCA_029253325.1 Bacteroidia bacterium | reverse complement strand
GCAGCAAAAAAGAAAATTAATATAAAATTGATAAACCTGCCTACTATGCTGGGTATCCCATAAATTGCTGTATCACTTGCAAGTTTTCGAATTATACTCATTTACTACAAATCTATTCGAGATCATCAGAAGGCTATACACACCCTACTTTGACTTGTCTATTGTGTAGGTTATCTGAAACCTTACGCACCTTGGAGCAGCTATATCTGCAGGACGAATGATGTATTCTCGATTACTGATATTGTTTATAATAACATTGGTATCCCAATGCGATGAAACCCTGAAGCCAATGCGACCATTCAGCAATACGTGTTCTGACAAATTTTTATCCTGCGATTCTTGTACACCAGGTACTAATACTAAAAATGCCCCGTCAATATTTTGAACACTAGACTGATAAGTCGCACCAAAACCAAAATGCCATTTTTTATATGTAGCCATGAGATCGACCTTGATTAAATGCTGGGGTCTATATTTTAGAACATCGTTTGTTGTATCAGAGCTTGTGTTTCGATAAGTAGCGTTTTGTTCAATCACTTTCAAGGGTTCCAATGCTCGAGATTTGGAATATGTATAACCCATAAAACCCTGAAACTTCATTTCCTTAAATTTTCCATCAAATAATAAGTTTGATTCTACACCTTGAACCGATGTTTTCCCTGTATTAAGTGTTTTAAAGCCTATACCAAAAGTTGGAGGCTCAATGGGTCCCCATTGACCAAAAGTAAACTCCATCATGTTCTCAAACTTCATTTGGAAAACAGCCACGTCCAACATCAAATTCAATTTTTTAACTCTAAATCCTTGTTGGATGCCTAGCTCTAAATTTGTTCCAGTTTCTGAAACTAAATTATTGCTTGGGAAAACACTTACTGGACCAGCACTCGTTAAAATAAAAGATTCTGCAATGCTTGGAAATCGATATCCCTGTCCAAAGCTTGACCTGATAAACGTGTATTTGGCTGCCTCATAATTCAACCCTGCTCTAAATACTGGCCTGCCCTCATCTTTTTCATCTAAAATAAAATGTTCATACCTCGCTCCTCCCGACAACTTTAACTTATTCCATTGATGATCCAACTGAATGTAAGAAGCGTAGTTTTCTGAAGTATGATCACCAGAATACAACGGAGATTTAGAATTTGTTTTTGAAACGAGTAAACCGCCAATAACATTTAATTTACTATTTAATGGTGAAAAATTTACTTGATATTCTGCAAACAATAAATCGGATTTATTCGACTGATCCATTGCATTATCTCCATTGTCAACATCGTTATTTATACCCAAAAAACGCGTATTCAAACTGTGAGAAAAGCTACCCTTTTGCCATTTAATATAGGGGTCTATGGAGATTCTTTCTGTCAAACTTATAGTTGGAAAGCTATCCGAAATGGTATAACCTAAATCCAATGACTCCCACAACAAGAAACTTCCCGATTTTCCCTCTTGATAGGACGCATTAATTCCATAAACAAGGTTGTGTTTCGCAACTGCCTTTCTTAACCCAAGGTTAACTCTGCCTCGTCTATCAAAATCGCTCATTTTGTAGCTTTCGTCATCCAATAAATTTACGCCTAAAGTGACACCAAGCCCTTTGTAAACTCCTGTATGGTAGACCGTAAGATTGGATATTGTATTACGTTTATTTCCTTGATAATGAAGGGATTTTCTTTTAGGCAAATCATAACCCCCCCTTGAAAGAGTCAGTTGAGTATAGGGATCCGTAGTAGGTTTTCTGGTTTTGATATGAATAATTCCATTGAGAGCAGAGCTTCCATAAATAACAGAACTTGCCCCTTTGATAATTTCTACTCCCGAAACACCCTCTGTAGGCATAAAAGACCATAATGGAGAACTGGCATCTCCAGATAACAAAGGTACACCATCCACCAACACTCCAACCCTCGAACCTGCTCCATAACTCCATCCACTACCTCCTCTTATAGTTGGCTGATTATCAACTACTTGAACGGCATTGATTCGTTCGATACTCTCACTTACATTAGTGGGGGCTGTGTTTTGAATAAGATCTGGGCTGATGATGCTCATAGAAATTGTTGCCTTCTTTAGTTCCGAGGCACGTTTATTCTCACTTACAACAATCGTATTTAGTAGATCAGATTTATCACTTAGCGTAATCCATTGATTTTTTGAGCTAACAAATCGGTTTTTATACCCCATCTGTTGAATAATTAAAATATTGGTATCTGCACTAAAATCAAAAAATCCAGACTCATTTGAAATCGATATTATCCGTTGAGTTTTGGGGTGTATAAACTGAGCACCAACAATGGATTCATTCGAAGAATTTTTAACGATGCCATTGAAGTTAAACACCGTTTGCGAATGTCCCCAAAAGGTAAAAATCACGAACAGACCTTGCAAAAATAGACGCTTAAACATAAATTCGTTACTTCACAAATGTATTTAAAGCTAGCTATAATGAAAAAAATATACTTAACAATGACTCTTTTAGGGATTGCAATAAGCCCCATTTTTGGACAGGTTTGTTCGCCAGATAATAGTATAACTAAATCTGGAGTTTACCCAGATCAACCTGACACAGCATACGCTGATCAGGCTTATGATTTTAGTTTTCAGATACTTTCCATAAAAGATACTGCAGTAATATTCTCTGGTCAAAATGTTACTGCCGATATTGACTCTGTTAAGGTAGATGCAGTCATTGGCTTGCCTAATAATTTTGATTATGCATGCAACCCAAGTCAATGTACATTCACACACAAAGCTGTTGGATGTATTAACTTGAAGGGAAATCCAACACCTGACCAAGTAGGGGTTTATGACATTAAAATCGCAACTACTGCATATGCTAGTGCTTCATTACTACCCATAGGACCTCCATTAAAACTTCCTGTAGCAGACACAACAGAGGGATACAAGCTTGTAATCAAAGGCGATGGGTCAGCGTCTATTTTTGAGAATAATCTAAGTGCCGTAAACGTATATCCCAACCCATCATCAAATGGTGTTTTTATGCTACATGCTAATGCTCCGATAACATCAATAGAAGTATTTGACACAAGAGCACGAAAAGTAAATTTCACAAGACATCACACGAACAACACCATTGTATTAAATCTTTCTGATACGCCCCAGGGAATCTATGTTTTAAAAATGGACATAGACAACAAGCAAGTTGTTAAACGAATAATCCATTAAGGGGGTCATATAGATGTAAAAGATAAAAGTTATCTTTGCACCAACCAAATTATGACAACCCAACTGGCAAAACAACCTACCATTTCAAAATCTGAGTTTATTGATCAAGTTATCAATGACTACCGAGTTGCATATAGTAGTCGTATTGCTTCCTTAACCGGAAGAAAGGAAGTTTTAACTGGAAAAGCAAAATTTGGAATCTTCGGTGACGGAAAAGAAGTAGCTCAAGTTGCCATGGCACGGTTCATGGAAAATGGCGATTTTAGAGCGGGATACTA
>JAQWZS010000220.1 GCA_029253325.1 Bacteroidia bacterium | reverse complement strand
GTATACCTCGATGGTAAGAAATTAAAGAGAGGAGAAGGACACGATTACGTCATAAACTATAATACAGGTGAAATCACATTTACACCTCAGATTTTAATTACTGCTTATAGTAGAATTGTCGTTGAATTTCAATATGCTGATAGAAATTATGGACGAACGGTTTCTAGTATAGGTACTAACCTATCAAAAGGAAAATTCACCTTTTATGCAAATGGTTTTAATGAGATGGATTTAAAATCTCAACCATTTTTACAAACGCTATCTGATACTGTAGCTAAGATAGATGCACTTCGTATGTCTGGAGATCAATCAGCAATTTATAAAAATGCCCGAGTACAAGATCAATATAATCCTGATAGGATAATGTATAAAAAAGAAATTATGGCAATGCAAGAGGTCTATGTTTATGTATCAGACCCTTCAGATGAAAGTCTTTTTTATGAGGTGTTTTTCTCAAATGTTGGATACGGAAATGGAAGCTATTCTCAGTCCGTTTCAGGAGCTAATGGTAAGGTCTTTGAATATGTTGGATATGGTTTGGGAGATTATGAGCCATTTGAAGTCTTAGCCACACCTAAGCGTTTAAATACGGCTAATTTCGGATTCACTATAACCGAAGATAATCGAAAGATGGGGTTGGAATATGTTATTAGTTCACTAGATAAAAATACTTTATCATCGATTGATGATAATGACAATTTTGGATCTGGTTTAAAAGTCTATCAGACAACAAAGAGACCAATTAAAGATTCGTCTATGTGGACTTTAAAAACGAATATTGATTATGAAATGATTACAAAAAACTATGCTCATGTAGAACGATACCGAGTTGTTGAATTTGATCGTAATTGGAATAAAATTCTATCAAATCCTGCCTCGTCTAGTCAGATGAATCCTGCATTAGAACACATTGGTAATGTATCACTAAACCTATACAAATCAGAACATGATTTTATAAATAATCAAACTGAAGTTTTTTATCGAAAAAATAATTTTAATGGCTTATCAAACAAGACAAATGGTGGATTAGTTTGGAGAAATTGGAGTATTAAATCTAGTTTGGATATTTTACAATCAGAAACAATGGAAGCTGACACTTTCTCCTTAGATAATCGATTTTATCGTTTTGCTTCAACTATTGATAAAACCTTTAATAGACATGCTAGTGGCATTAATTTTATTTCTGAAGAATCGCGTTTTAATAATAATGACTCAATAACACTTCAAAGCTATAGATTTAGTTCTTTAGATGCATTTATAAAATCCAATGATACAAGTAACCTACAATATCAATTGAAAGTTGGTCAGCGTCTTGATGATCGACCCAAAAATAATAGTTTTTCAAAAGCTACAGTTGGTCGTAATATCACGTTTGATACTAAATATACTAAAAATCCATTTCAGCGTATTTCTTTTAATACCACACTAAGGCAGTTAGAAGTGAATGACACAATACTAAGCTTTAAGGATGTAGAAAATACATTACAGAGTAGAATAGAGTTTGATTTTCAATTTTTCCGTCGTTTTATAAGATCTAAAACTTTTTATCAAATGGGAACTGGTCAGGAGCAAAAAAGAGAGTTCCAATATCTTCAGGTACAAGCTGGTAATGGTTTATATATTTGGAACGACTATGACTCCAACAGAATAAAAACTTTGAACGAATTTGAGTTGGCATCTGAACTTGATAAGGCTAGAGCTGACTATATTAAAATTTACACACCAGTTGCTGGATTTATAACAACGAATAGTACAAAAATTACTCAAACATTGGAGTTAAATCCTGCAGTATTTTTATCTAAGAATTCAAAAAAGAAATCATTTATAGGCAAATTAAATAGCTTTTCTAGTTTAATGATTGATAAGAAAGTTTTGCCAAGAGTAGCTACTTTTTTTGTTAACCCTTTAAATGATGAAATAGGAGATACTACATTAATAAATCAGGCTCAAAATTTTAGGTCAACACTTTTCTATAATAGAGGTAATCCAAAATATAGTTTAGATTATACTTTTCTATCCAGCAGCTCTAAGATTTTACTTACCAATGGATTTGATAGTCGCTTAACAAATAGTCATGTTTTTAATACTCGATTCTCATTATCTCGAATGATTACTTTAAGTGCAAAAGGTATCGTTGGTAGCAAAACCTATCTGAGTGAGTTTTTTGGAAATCGAAGTTACAATTATGATTTTTATGAATTGCAACCAAAATTACAGTTGATATTGGGGACATCTCATCGTTTAGAGATAAAATCTAAACTGTTCGATGCTAAAAACTTATCCTCGTATGGTGGTGAGACTACTAGAAATATTGAGATTGGTTGTGATTATAGGTATACTAAGGCATCAAAAGGTGTTTTAAATTTTGGGGTAAACTATATAGATGTTGATTATAACGGGGCATCTAACTCAACACTTGGCTATGAACTATTAAGGGGACTTCAGAAC
>JAQWZS010000218.1 GCA_029253325.1 Bacteroidia bacterium | reverse complement strand
AATGTACCTCTATACATGGTATTGACATTACTAAGTCCATAGGTTTCTCTGTATTTCAAACTATCTCTGTTTGCATATCCTTCAAATTTTCCATAACCGTCAATTTCAACTATTTCTGTTCTTCTAAAAACCTTTTGATAGGGGATATATTTATACTTTCCATTATGAATAAATTTTACAGCTCCACCTGTACCTGCTAAAATCATATTTCTAGGGTTCCAAGTGAATTTATATCTCCATGGGTTGTCCTCACATTCCGGGGCAATTAACCCTCCTGTAAAGCTCTCAAATTCAGTTATTTTACCGCCATTTTCACGAATTTCGTCAAGCAATTTCATTGCAGATAAGTGATCTATTCCAGGATCTAAACCACATTCATTTAGGAAAAGTAAATTTTTGGCTTTAGCAATTTTGTCTAATTCTTTTATTTCTGGTGATAGGTAAGATGCTGTTGCAAGGTGAGTGTTGTGTTGAATACACTTTTTTGCAATAAGAAGATGTAAACGAGCAGGCAAGATACTGATTGCAAGATTTGCTTCTTTGATAAGCTCATTTAGCGTATTCTCATCATGAATATCAAAAAGTATAGTTTTTGTGTTTTTGGAGATAACTCTTTTTTTAAGATTAGATGGATCTTTATCAACAACGGTAATTATCCAATTATGATCAGAAGCATTTTCTTCAAGATATTTAATTAAATAAGTGGATGATAATCCTGCTCCAAAAATGACTACTTTCATGATGTAATGATTAATTTCAAACCTACATTTTTTTTCAGATTATTAATCTTCTAATCAAAATATGTGGATATTGCGACTAAAATTGGTTAATTATGGAAAAATTGGTCAGGATAGAGGAGTTATCTTTTAATTCTTTAGATCTAGATAAGAGAGCGTTAATAAAACAAGCAAAACAAGCAAGAAATAGCTCATATGCACCTTTTTCTGAGTTTTATGTTGGGTGTTCAGTGCTTCATGAAAATGGTCATATTGGTTCGGGTAGTAATCAAGAAAATGCCTCATTCCCATCTGGTCTCTGTGCTGAACGTGTTGCATTGTTTGAAAGTTCTAAGAACTTAAAATACAATAAGGTCAAGGAAATTGCGATTTATGCTGAATCAATCAAGTACGAAGTTCCTAAGGTTTTAGTGCCATGTGCAGGATGTCTTCAAGTAATTTCGGATATTCAAGTAAGGCAAAAATCACCTATAAAAGTATACATGTGGGATGGAGGAGAAGTGGTGTTTTGTGCAAGTGATGTTAGTCAGTTCTTACCATTTCATTTTGAATTAAATAAAAAGTAAAATTAGAGATGACCAAACATTTCTAGTAGTACCTTTTCTCTATATTCAAAAATAGATTCAAGTTTTTTCTTTACAAATAGGGTATGTGCAATTTGACCAAATACTCCAAATGGAAGTTTGTAATTTACTTCGTCAGTCATTTTTACTCCTCCTTCAATTTCGTAAAAATGATGTCTGTGATGCCACAATGAATAAGGACCGAATCGTTGTTCATCAATAAAATATTCATGGTTTTTGACCGTGGTTATCTCAGTCATCCAATTAATTTTTATACCCAGTAGAGGACTCACTTTATATGTAATAATCTGACCTTCAAACATTTTAGAGGAAGGATGGTTGGTAATGATAAAACCCATTTCATCTGGAGTGATCTTACTCAAGTTTTTTGGAGATGAAAAAAAATCCCAAGCATCATTTAGTGTTATAGGTAATTTTAATTCTGTTTTAAGGCTATAAAAAGACACAAAAATTAAACAGAATATTTTCGTTAATGTTTTTCCTCATCAATATATTAAATGAATAATATTCATAAATAGCTGGGCAAATTATACATTTGCCTTAAACCATATTAAAACATGAAATTATTAGTAGACAAAACAGCTATTATTACTGGTGCGAGTAGAGGTATTGGTAAGGCTATTGCAGAAAAATTTGCAGAAAATGGGTGCAATATTGCATTCAGTTATGCAAATTCAGTTGAAAAAGCCAATGCACTAGAATCAGAGCTGATATCAAAATATAATGTTAAAGTTAGAGGATTTCAAAGTAATGCTGCTGATTTTGACTCATCTCAAGCTTTTGTAGATTCAGTCGTTAGTGAGTTTGGGCAAATAGATATTCTTATTAATAACGCTGGTATAACCCGTGATAATTTACTAATGCGTATGTCGGAGGATCAGTGGGATGAAATAATGAATGTCAATTTGAAGTCTGTATTTAATCTAACTAAGGCAAGCCTAAGAACATTTTTAAAGCAAAAGTCAGGTAGTATCATTAATATGAGTAGTGTTGTAGGAGTCATGGGAAATGCTGGTCAAAGCAATTATGCTGCATCAAAAGCGGGTATTGTTGGGTTCAGTAAATCAATTGCCAAAGAGTTAGGTAGTAGGAATGTAAGATGTAATGTAATAGCACCTGGTTTTATTGAGACAGAAATGACTGCAGAGTTGGGTGATGATGCATTAAAAAAATGGACTGATGGCATTCCCCTAAAAAGAGGTGGTCAACCGGATGATGTTGCAAATGCTTGTATTTATTTAGCTAGTGATATGTCAACTTATGTTACTGGTCAAGTTCTTAGCGTTTGTGGTGGAATGTTAGTGTAAACTACAAACTAGATTATGCCACTAGACCAAATTGATGTAGACGAATTTGAAGATCAAATGACTTTCTTAGAGCATTTAGAGGCTCTTCGTTGGCATCTAATTCGGGGAATTATAGCTGTTGTTATAGGTGCAATTTTTTCTTTTATTAATGGCAAGTATATTTTTGATTCCATTCTATTAGGATCGACCAAGAATGATTTTTGGACATATCGAATGCTTTGTGATTTAAGCCATTATATGTATGATAGTGATAAAATATGTATTGAAGTTATGGGTTTTAAGCTTCAAGCTCTAGACATTCAAGAGCAATTTTACCAGCATTTTATGATTGCAATCATTGGAGGTTTAATCATTACAATGCCATATCTTCTTTACGAAATATATCGTTTTATAAAGCCAGCATTGAAAAACTCTGAAAAAAAATATTCTATGCTAGTTATTTGTTTTTCATCTTTCTTATTTTTTGCTGGTGTACTTTTTGGCTATTATATACTTTCACCAATATCTGTTAATTTTTTAGCAAATTATAGCCTTAGTGATAGCATTGAACGAAACTTTAAGGTGAGTTCAGTTATCAATTTTATCAGTCTTCTAACACTTGGTGCAGGTATCATATTTGAGCTACCTATAGTTGTTTACTTTTTATCTAAAATTGGATTACTTACTGCAGAAACTATGAAAAAATATAGACGAATTGCAATAATTGTAATTCTAATTATTTCAGCAATTATTACTCCTCCTGATGTGATGAGCCAA
>JAQWZS010000209.1 GCA_029253325.1 Bacteroidia bacterium | reverse complement strand
TGAAAATCAGAGGCTTTTGTTGTACCCAGAGCCGGGGTCGAACCGGCACGCCTTGCGGCATCGGTGTTTGAGACCGACGCGTCTACCAATTCCGCCATCTGGGCATATTGAATTATAGTGGTGCGAATTTATCTAGACTTTCTTGCAATCGCAACACATATTTTTGTTTTAAATAAATATTTTTTATTTGATCTAGAATCACCACACCTTCGTTAGAGGAGTTCACTTCAAGCTGATCAAATTGTAAAGTCAAACTTTTAATTTGACTATCTAAATTCATGCTTATAGAATGAGTGTCGGCTTTTACTTGGTCCATTTTTATTTGATCATAATCAAACTGTAAATCCATGATTACCTCATTAATATCCATCATCTCTGCCAGAAAATCTTGAGGTATTTTATTTTTAGATTCCTTGAGCAAGCCATGGCTTTTCAAAATATGCTCTAATCGAGAATTGAACTTACTCAATACCTTGAAAGCTTGATTATTTAAACTGGTCTGCTCCATCGCATCCGCATACTTTTCATCATCATTTACGAAAAAATCTGGATGAAACTGCTTACTCTTGATCAAGAATTTTGATTTCAGTACCTCTTCATTAATGTGAAATTTTTTGGAGATATCATAATAATCAAAATAATTAACAGCCATCTAGCCAAAAAATGCATTAAAGAAATCAATAAAAATGATGAAGCCCATTAAACCAAAGAGTATTACCATTCCGATGATTTGGAAGTAGTACATCACTTTTTCAGGCAATGGCTTACCACGCAACATTTCAACAAGTAAGAATAGCACATGTCCCCCATCCAAAGCTGGAATAGGCAATAAGTTCATGAATGCAAGAATGAAAGACAACATTCCAGTGATGTTCCAAAATCTTCTCCAATCCCATTCAGCCCCAAATATTTTAGCAATGCCAACAGGACCACTAACAGATTTAACAGGATCTAACTTTCCTCGAAACATCTCTCCGAATGCTACAATATTATCTTTCAGTAAAGAAACACCTTTGTTATATCCTGCGGGAAATGACTCAAAAAACCCATACTCTGTTAGTTGCAAATCATCTGAATACTGAGCAAGATTAGATACCTGAATTCCTATCATACCTATTGAATCTACATTAGTTGGTATGGTCATTGAACTTCCATTTCTAAGAACTCTTAAATTTGCCACGTCATCCTTATGTAGACTCAAAGCCACTTTTAATTGATCAAAGTATTGAACATCTATTGTATCAATACCCACTATTTTATCATTAGGTAATAATCCTGCTTTTTGAGCATTACCATTTGGAGCTGTCGCACCAATAATAGGTTCCAATCTTAACGAGAAAAATGCACTTTTACCCTTACTTTCAAGAACAGTAGTTCTTAATGAATCAGAAATTGGAACAACAATAGATTCTCCATTTCTAAGGACACCGTAAGATAAGCCATCAACAATATAATCACTTGAATTGATTAAGTCTCTGAATTTTTCAACTTCATTTCCATTAATGGACACAACCTGGTCTCCTGTTTCAAAACCAGCAACCTTACCCAACTCTGTAACTACTACCCCTCCTTTTTCTATAACTTTAGCATTTGGTAGCCATGTTTCACCATAGTAAAACATAGAAAGTGCAAAAATGAGTACTCCCAATATAAAATTGACTGTTACCCCACCAATCATTACAATTAATCTTTGCCATGCAGGTTTACTCCTAAATTCATAATCTTCTGGTTCAGATGCTAATTGCTCTTTGTCAAGACTCTCATCAATCATACCAGTGATCTTAACATAACCACCTAAAGGCAACCATCCAATACCCCACTCTGTCTCTCCTATTTGCTTACTAAAGAGCTTAGCACCCCATGCATCAAAGAAAATAAAGAACTTTTCTACGCGAATACCAAAACTTCTAGCAGCAATATAGTGTCCCCATTCGTGAAGTGATACGAGTATTGCTAGGGCTAGTATAAGTTGACCAGCCATGATAATTGTTCCCATGATTTATCTTAAATATTAGGTTGCGAAAATAATCTTTTATCCAGTAAGTTTATTTGCGAATTCTAGTCTTTCGTTAACTTAACGTAATTATCCGTTAAAGAGATAAGTTAACCCTTCATTTTGAATGAAGTGGATCCAACAAACTTAAGAGGCACATCCTCTTTTCGGATATTTACTTCCCATATTTCGTTTGAGTGCTGTGCTTTTAGTTTATCCCAAATTGCCTTGCAAGCAGATTCAATCAACATGTGTTCCTCTTCCATAGTTTCTAGGATAATTTGATGCACCATTTCATAATTAACACTTTTATCTAAGTGATCAAAAGTGTAATCAGCGTCAATTGTTCGATAAATGCATACTGAAATGATATACATTCCGCCCAACTTTCTTTCAGACTCGTACCAACCGTGATTAGCCTTAACTCTAACATTGTCAATACTTAATATTGATTCTATAGTATTATTCATTGTCATCTATATTGCTTTTAATTTTACATTTGCAAAGTTAGGTTAAAATAAAATGACCAAAGAAGAATTAAGTCACTTAAAGGAGATCAAGAAAGGTCAAGACACTTATGACCACCCAGACTTCTACAATCTGGATGATTTATTTAGTGAAGAACACTTACTCGTAAGAGATAGTGTTCGTTTGTATGTAAAGAAAGAGTTATCCCCTATCATTGAGGAATGTGCTCAAAAAAATTACTTCCCAAGCCATATAGTAAAACAACTGGGAGAAGTAGGTTGCTTTGGACCTCAAATACCTGCCGAATATGGAGGTGGTGGATTAGACTACATCAGCTATGGGATTGCAATGCAAGAATTAGAACGCTGCGATAGTGGTATTAGATCTACTGCAAGTGTTCAAGGTTCTCTTGTAATGTATCCTATTCATAAATTTGGCAGCGAGGAACAAAAAAGAAAATATCTACCTAAATTGGGTAGTGGTGAAATGCTTGGTTGTTTTGGTCTTACTGAACCTGATCACGGTTCGAACCCTAATGGAATGACGACCCATTTCAAAGAAGATGGCGAACATATTATACTCAATGGAGCGAAGATGTGGATTAGTAATTCACCAGAAGCTGATATGGCTGTAGTTTGGGCAAAAGATGAAGAAGGAATTGTTAAAGGAGTTATTGTAGAACGTGGAATGGAGGGCTTCACTACTCCTGAGACACACAATAAATGGAGCTTACGAGCAAGTTGCACAGGTGAGCTTGTTTTCGACAATGTTAGAGTACCAAAAGAAAATATACTTCCAGGAGTATCTGGATTAAAAGGTCCATTAACTTGTCTAAATTCTGCTCGTTATGGCATTAGCTGGGGAGCTCTAGGTGCTGCAATGGATTGCTATGAAAGTGCCAGAAAATATGCTGCTGAACGCATTCAATTTGGAAAACCAATCGGTGGGTTTCAACTTCAACAGAAAAAGCTTTCTGAAATGTTAACAGAAATAACCAAAGCTCAGTTGATATGTTGGAGACTTGGGAATTTGATGAATGAAGGAAAAGCTACACCTGCTCAAATATCTTTAGCTAAAAGAAATAATGTAGAAATAGCTCTCCAGATTGCTCGTGAAGCAAGACAGATGCATGGTGGTATGGGAATTACTGGAGATTATCCTATCATGAGACATATGATGAACCTAGAAAGTGTCGTTACTTATGAAGGTACCCATGACATACACTTATTAATATTAGGTATGGAAATCACAGGCGAAAATGCATTTATTTAGAATTCTTTTATTTTTTTTTATTGCTGTCATATGGGGATGTAAGTCTCAATCTAGTCTGCCATCCAAATACGATATTAAGCCGGTATTGCTTCACTTATCAAAAGTTGACCAACCCGATTCTATTGGGTTCAATCTTGTCACATCTTTTCATAAACTTCTATATAAACGAATTCAAAATGGAGATATAGCAATATGGAAGACTAGCAAGAAAAAAGTACTTATCAATAAAACCCAATTTATAAATCTTGAGGAGTATTCAAAGTCCAGTTTTTTAGATAATAACGATTTATTTATACATGAATACTGGCAGCTAATGGGTAAAGAGTTTAATTTTTCGGTTCGAGGATTTTCTTTTGTAGGCAAGTCTAAAACCGAACAACCTATTTCATACGGGTTCATAGATGCCGCCGACTTATTTGGCTTATTGAAAAACATAAAAATTCATACAACTCATCAAGGACCATCAGATTTGAGTTATTGGGATGCTATCCATTCTAAATTATTTGATTTTAATGTTGTACAATTTGGAAAGAAAGATTTTAAATCAAATCCTGAGTTATCAGTTCTACTCAAAAATCAGGCATGTTATAGTAAGAAAGTAAGACGAAATTTCTATATCCCTGAATCATCAAAAAGAGTATTGTACAAAATTATTCCTCCATCTATTAATAGTAATGAAGAGAATAGTAACATCTATTCAGAGATAGAAAATAGCATAAATGACAATAAGCAAGTTATTCTCAATATAAATAATAAGTCTATCAAACCTCAGGAGATGTTCAAATTATGGACTATCAATTCAATTCGAGTCACTGAAAAATGGAGCACATTCAAAAATATACCTCTTCAGGAACTTGAAAATATACGATTAGAAATGAATGGTAATAATTATAGTCTAAATAATCAACAAATTGAAGAACTTGGTTTAACCATCAACTTACAAGGTATTTCTGAATATTTAAGTGAGAAAAATTTCGATTTAATCATAGAGAAAATTAATAACGAGAACATACCTCCACAAAATTCTGAGGCTATGTATAAAAAACTTCTGCAAAACATCTAAAAATATGACATCAATTAAATTTGGAACTGACGGATGGCGAGCTATTATCGCTAAAGAATTCACAACAGATAATGTTGCTCGTGTGGCATATGCAACTGCACTATGGATAAAAGAAAATACTGACAATCACTCTGCTGTTGTTGGATTTGACTGTAGATTTGGAGGAAAGTTATTTACTGAAACCACTATTTCAGTATTGATTAGTGAAGGAATAACCGTTTATACATCTGGTTCTTTCGTTTCTACCCCTATGGTATCTCTATCTACTTTGAACCACAATGCTTATGCTGGAATAGTAATTACAGCCAGTCATAATCCCCCCTCATATAATGGATTTAAAATAAAAGCTCATTATGGAGGTCCAGCCATTCAATCAGAAATTAATGCTGTTGAAGCAAAAATTTCAGAAGAATTTACACATTCAATCATCCCATTTGATGAATTAAGAAAACACGATTTAGTTCACATGATTGATATGGAACAAGAATATATTGATCATGTAAAAAAGCACTTTGATATAGAGAAAATTAATTCATGTGGTTTAAAATTTGGTTATGATGCGATGTACGGTGCTGGTCAGAATGTTATTAAACGTCTTATTCCTAATGCAACTCTTCTTCATGCAGAGCACAATCCTAGCTTTAATGGTCAAGCTCCTGAACCTATTGCAAGAAATTTAGAAGAATTTTCAAAACTCATCTCTGAAACAGACATTTCAAGTGGCCTAGCAACCGATGGAGATGCAGATCGAATTGGACTATTTGATGAAAATGGAAAATTTGTGGACTCCCACCACATCATTCTTCTTTTAATTAGATACCTCGTTGAATTCAAACAAGAAAAAGGAAATGTTTATACTAGCTTCAGCTGTACATCTAAAATCAAATCAATTTGTGATCATTACGGTCTTGAGCACCATGTTACTAAAATAGGCTTCAAATACATTTGTGAAGAGATGATTTCTAATCCTACGTTACTGGGAGGTGAAGAAAGCGGAGGAATTGCTGTAAATTCACATATTCCTGAGAGAGATGGCATTTGGATGGGGCTCATTCTGTGGGAATATATGGCAAACACTGGTAAGTCGTTAAGTAGCTTAATTCAGGAAGTATATCAGATTACTGGTTCTTTTGCTATGGATCGTTATGACTTACATGTGCCGGAAAGTCAAAAACAAGCTATCATTAATCAATGTAAAGAGAAATCTTACAGCCAATTTGGTATTTACCCTGTTACAGGTCATGAAGACATCGATGGTTATAAATTTTTACTCAATGAAGATAATTGGGTAATGATACGACCAAGTGGAACAGAACCAGTACTAAGAGTATATGCACAAGCAAATAATATAAATGAAGTGATACAAATTCTTGATGCCACAAAAGAAACCATACTGGCCTAGATTATTTTTCATTCCACTTTTTTGCTTGTTGTTCATTGGTTCAACTAATGCACAAGATTCACTAAAGTTTCGGCAACGTAAAAAATTTATTATAGTTGCTAATACTATTGCATATAGTTCACTCATGGTTGGTCTTAACGAATTGTGGTATAAAGACTATCCGAGATCAAAATTTCATTTCTTCAACGATAACAAACAATGGCTTCAGATGGATAAAGTTGGCCATTTATACTCTTGTTATTATGAAGGATTGGCAGGTATTGAAATGATGAAATGGGCTGGTTATACCCAAAAAGAATATTCCTTGATTGGTGGAGCCTATGGTTTATTTATCCAAACTGGAGTAGAAATACTAGACGGATTTTCTGAGGGATGGGGTGCTAGTCCAGGAGATATGACAGCTAACATCATTGGAGCAGGATTAGCAATATCCCAAAGTTATTTTTGGGATGAGCAACGATGTATTATAAAGTATTCTTATTCTCCTTCCTCCTTCCCTCAATATCGTCCTAATGTTTTAGGAAATAACATTATAGAACAACTCCTCAAAGACTATAATGGCCAAACTTATTGGATGAGTTGTAACATAAGATCTTTTTTACCTGAGACTAAATGGCCTAGTTGGTTAAATCTAGCTATTGGTTATGGTGCTGATGGAATGGTAGGTGGTGATGACAATATTTTTCATCGTGATGGAAGAACTTATGATTACTCAAGTTTTCATCGAAAAAGACAATTTTACATATCGCCAGACATAGATTTATCAAGGATACAAACTAAAAACAAAGTTATTCGGTCGCTATTAATAGTTTTTAACAGCTTCAAGTTTCCAATGCCAACTATAGAATACCACTCTGATATTGGGTTAAAGGGACACTGGATTAAATTTTAGATTAGAGCTTTCGAAGATTGGCACCATTTTTTTTACGGTCATCAAAAATCATTTTATAGCGACGCCAGATTCCTTTTTCAAATTTGAGATAATCATATGTGCCGTCGGGTACATAATTTTGATAAATTCCTTTCATCATAGGATTAATTGGAACTAAATTAGAAAATACAATTGCATCCTCAAAATCATCATATCTACATAACATTGCAGCACGATCATTAAAATCAAAAATTATCCTTGACTGCAAATCCCCGTCAAAGTCAAAAATCTCTTCACCAAAATTTGGCTTTCCTTTATCATTGAACCATAAAACATCAATAATCTTTCGATTAGTTTTAGCATCTTGCCCATCCCAACCAAAAGTAATGTAATAGTCTTGTTTTTTCCAACGGTAATGATGAATCTGATAGACAAGAGCTCCCATCCAATGCCGATTATCAAATTGATCATAAAAAATATCCTTATTATAATCCGAACTATCATATAGTCCATATAATTCAAGACTATCGGGATTATTCATTTGTATAGCACCAAAATACATGTATTTTCCACTATCTAAGAGAAGATTCCATGTGAATACTCTGAACTTATCATCCTCTGAACGAATACTAGAGACAGTTTTCAATAAATCAAACTCATAATCAAATGAATTGGGTATTTGTAGTGTGTTTTTTAGTGTTTCAATGAAATAGTAACAACTTGTTATACGTTCAACCTTATCAGTGCCATTAATTATATTATAGCTTAGTCCCTCTAATTGATATTCAAAATTTTTGATCGAATCAATGTATGTAGAATCTGACTGTACTACTCTTACTCGTTGTCCAAAACTCAAAAAAGTTGACAAGAACAAAGACATAAAAAGTAAACCAAAACAAGACTTCATCATGACATTAGAACTCAAAAATAACTTGATTTAGTGTAGTTTTTACATATTCTTAATAACCATAGCACTCGCACCACCACCTCCATTGCAAATGGCAGCAGCTCCTATAATTCCACTATTTTGTTTAAGTACATGCAATAATGTAACAACAATTCTGGCACCTGAAGCTCCCAAAGGATGTCCCATTGATACTGCACCTCCATTGACATTTACCTTGGATGCATCTAAATTTAATAATTTATTATTGACTAATCCAACCACTGAAAATGCTTCATTAAGTTCAAAAGCATCTACCTCATCTATTGAACACCCTGCCCTTTCAAGTGCAATAGGTAGAGCAACAGAAGGAGCTGTAGTAAATAACTCTGGTTGATGAGCAGCATCAGAAAAAGATAATACTTCAGCCATTGGTATAAGTCCTAACTCTTTTATTTTTTCTTCACTAGCAAGAATAATACAAGCCGCACCATCATTGATCGTGCTTGCATTGGCAGCTGTTACGGTTCCTTCTTTATCAAATACAGGTCTTAGGTTTGGAATTTTATCAAAATTTACGTTTCTATATTCTTCATCCTCTGTCATCATTACCGGGTGGCCTTTTCGTTGTGGAATAGATACTGGGACAACTTCATCATTAAACTTACCAGAATCCCATGATTTTGCAGTTTGCTTGTAAGAGTTAATAGCAAAATTATCTTGTTCTTCCCTAGTAATATCATATTTCTTGGCTGTAAGATCCGCAGCAGTTCCCATCATATACTGATTATAAACGTCACGGAGACCATCATATGCAAGACCATCAATGGCTTTAAAATCTCCATATTTATGTCCCATTCTAGAGTTTGGAATGTAATGCGGAACTTGACTCATATTTTCCATACCACCAGCTACAACAATTTCATTATGACCTAACATAATGGACGAAGCACCTAGTGCAATGGATTTCATTCCGCTAGCACATACTTTATTGACAGTTGTACAAGGAGTAGATTCTGGCAAACCAGCTAATATAGCAGCTTGTCTAGCTGGAGCTTGCCCAACACCAGCTTGCAATACATTTCCAAAATAAACCTCGTCAATATCGGATGATTTTATACCTGATTTAGATATCGCTCCCTTGATGGCTGTTGCACCTAATTTTGGTGCAGACACGCTACTTAACATACCATTAAAACTACCCATAGGAGTTCTAACTGCTGCAACTATATATACTCGCTTCATATTTAGCCGCGAAGATAAATGAATTACCGAATAGAATCAGAAAATTTGTTGCCTAACACCAACACGGACACCCGTTGAGTATAGATTCTGTTGAACTGAATAAGAATCAGAAAAAGTGGAATTTAGATTGAATTTAAGATGTGGATTGAAGGTAAGTTCAATGCGTTCCGTTAGGTTTTGGATGAAATTAACACCCATACTAACCCCTATTCCACTATCATTTATAATGGCATCGTCATCATTAAACCAGTAATAGTAATCCGTGTCAAAATCGTACAATAATGCGTTTACTTGATAAACTTTTTGATAGTATGCTCCAAGATCTATAGCAATTTTAGCCTTATCAAATTTAGATATAGTATACCTAGCACCTAATGGAATCTCAAAATATTTATAACGATTTGTAAAAGGTGTGCTGTTGGTATTTTCACCTGTTTCTGTTGAGCAATAAGTGGGTTGCCTATCGTGAAATTTAGCATGACAATAATTTGGGTTACTCTCATCAACTGGAGTAACAAGAATTTGTTCACCATAGCCAGAAATATGTAGGCCTGAATAAATACTGAATTTATCATTCAATTGCTTACCAATATCTAAACCAAATGAGTAAGATGTAATTGCCTTATCTGAGGAATTTCTTTTTTCTTCTGTTAAGCCACCAGAGGTATACACTCGATTCTGATCCTCAGCCATACCATTAACCTTACTTGCATCGACGTTAAATATTCTATAACTAAATGCAGGAGAAAAGTTAATACCCCAATAAAGCTTACCACTTTTAGGAACCATATCTGGTGAAATTAAGTTTTCACTTTTTAGTCTGCGTACATATTTTTCATGAAAATCATTATTGATCAATGGGTTAATATCAATCTGATCTACTCTATCAAGCGTGTTTGAAATTGTACTGATTATAGAAGCTGTTGACTCCATTTCTTGCTCGAATACCTGTTTAATAACTTCTGTTTTTTTAGGTTTCAGGTTGGGTGTTATTACACCCTCAATCTCATTTAATATTGATGACGAATCTGATGTCTGGGTAATATTTCTAAAAACCTCATCTTTCATAGGTTCTTGCACAACTACCTCATCAGACGACCAAAGCCTACCAATATCCATACTAAAACCTCTAAAAGATTCCCCTGTTACCCATGTGAAAGTCTGG
>JAQWZS010000182.1 GCA_029253325.1 Bacteroidia bacterium | reverse complement strand
ACACTTTTCTATAATAGAGGTAATCCAAAATATAGTTTAGATTATACCTATTTATCCGGCAGCTCTAAGATCTTACTCACCAATGGATTTGATAGTCGCTTATCAAATAGTCATGTTTTTAATACTCGATTCTCATTATCTCGAATGATTACTTTAAGTGCAAAAAGTATCGTTGGTAACAAAACATATCTGAGTGAGTTTTTTGGTAATCGAAGTTATAATTATGATTTTTATGAATTTCAACCCAAATTACAATTGATATTGGGGACATCTCATCGTTTAGAGGTGAAATCTAAACTGTTCGATGCTATAAATTTATCCTCATATGGTGGTGAGACTACCAGAAACATTGAGATTGGTTGTGATTACAGGTATACTAAGGCATCGAAAGGTGTTTTAAATTTTGGCATAAACTATATAGATGTTGATTATAACGGGGCATCTAACTCAACACTTGGCTATGAACTATTAAGGGGACTTCAGAACGGAGCTAATGTAACATGGAAACTAAACTACCAACAAACCATGTCAAATAACATTCAGATAACAATTAATTATGATGGAAGGTCAAGTGAAACAGCCGATATAGTTCATATAGGAAGAATGGTTGCAAGATACCTTTTTTAGGCCTACTTTTTTGAAATCAAATAGGTCCCGTCTTTTTCTAATCGCACTATTTTTTGTTTGTATAAATTTCCAAGAGCTTTTTTAAAGGCCTTTTTACTCATTCCAAATTCACTTCGGATATGATCAGGATTACTTTTGTCAGTGTATTTAAAAAAGCCTTTTTCTTGCTTTAATCGGTCTAATACCGATTGTGTTGATTGGTCAATAACATTTCTGTATCCCTCAGGCTTTAAGGCCAAGTCAATTTTTCCATCTGATCTTATTTTTTTGACATAGGCTTTTTGCTTATCACCGATAGAAATTTCTTGATGTATGTCCGATTGAAAAACGAGTCCCTTGAATTGATTATTCACTATAGCATTTATTCCTAGGTCTGATTTTTTATAAAATAAAGCTTCAACCTCGTCACCTTCTTCAAAATCAATACCTTCAGTAAAAACAAAGTCATCAATCATCGCGGATGCAATTAACCGGTCTGTTTGTTCATCTAATAAACAAAAAACGACATACCATTCTCCTATCTCCATTTTTACTGGTTGTTCGCTGAAAGGAACCAAAAGCTGTTTTATCAAACCCATATCCATGAAAGCTCCAGCACGATTCACATCTTTGACTTCTAAGTATGCAAATTTATCAAGCTCTACATGGGGTTTTATAGTGGTAGCTACTGGACGTTCTTCATTATCTAGGTAAACAAAAACAGATATTTCATCACCAAGTTTTAGGTTATCTGACACATAAACATTAGGCAGCAACACTTCTGTTCCATTGTCGTCAATCAAATAACAGCCATTATCTGTGGTTCTAGCAGCTTTCAATCTATGGGTTTTCCCTATTTGCATTATTTGCAAAGGTAGGGATTCATTTAGGGAAACAGTGAGGCCATTATAAAATGAGAGTTCTTAGGATGATATTTCATCGTTTTCTAATAATCCTACACATGAAAACTTGTCGAATACATGAATACCATGTGGAGCATCTTCCAGTTCTTTTGTAAGGTCTTGTCCAGCCCAGTGTTCATAATGTTTTCCATTTTTCCACAGTCTGCTGTTGGTTACATCATAAACTTTATTTTGATAAGAAACCCATATTTCTTGATGATCCTGACCGTTTCTTAGGCTAAGCTGTCGTTTCGAAATTCTAGGTAAATTAGTATTTTTAGTACTCACGGGTGTATTTTAGCCATCAATTTTATACAAATGCGATTAAAAGTTCTCATAGTTTTTGTAATTGTTTACATTTTGTCAGCATTTGTTTGGCTTACATTCTCGCTTTTAAATTACTCAAATACAGATTATCAGCTAAAAAATGACATTTTAAAAGCTGGGCTTAACGCTTGTACACTTCAGGTAATCGAAAAAGCAAAAAACAATGAGTTAGGAAATACAGAGACAGTTTCATATAGACTTAAAAGACTTGAAATTGATATTAATGAAGTGAAGTTGAATGAGTTTATAAAAGTTCAATTTAACAATAATTATATTGCTGATTATTCATTTATCTCAGATAATACAAAGTATATCAGACTTGCTATAAATCCGCTAAAGATTGATGAATTAAAGCAAGAACGATATCAACAGCGGAATATTTGGTTGTATCAAAGTATGCTATTACTGTTTTTGGTTGGTGTTGGTATTTATGGAGTGTTCAGTAGCATTGAGAAAATATATAAGTTGAATAAACAACAGAATAATTTTTTACTCTCAGTTACTCATGAATTTAAAACACCAATAGCGGCTATAAGACTAATGCTCCAGACTAGTAAACATCCCAAAATTAATGATGAAAAACGATCAGAACTTGTAGATAATAGTATTCAAAGCACACATAGATTAGAGGAGTTGGCAGAGAACATGCTTACAGCTATGCAAATTGAAAGTAATGCCTATCAATATAATTTGCTTCCAGTTGATTATAGTAGTTTAATTAACAAAGTTGTTAATAATCAAAAAATTAAAGGTGTTATTACTGCACAAATAGAGCCCAATGTAAAGGTAAAGGGTGATGATTTTATATTGCGTATGGTGATAAATAATTTAATTGAAAATGCTTTTAAATACTCAAATAATCAGCCTATAGAAGTTTCTCTTGAAACAGAACCTAAATGGAAAAAACTATCAATTAAAGATCAAGGAATAGGTCTTAAAAAGGAAGATTTTAAAAATATATTTAAGAAATTTTATCGTGTTCAAGATGAAGAGACAAGAATTTCTAAGGGAACAGGTTTAGGTCTTTTTATTGTAAAACAAGCAGTGGAAAGACATTCGGGAAAAGTCTTTGTTAAAGCAAATGAGGACAAAGGGGTAACTTTTACAATATTATTGCCATGACATTCTTGTGACTAAAAAATGATTTTAATAATACAATTTTGTGTTAATCACTTAAACCAAATTTAATCTCTCATGAAAAAACGAATTTTAGTTGTTGAAGATGAAAAAGATCTCGCTGACACTATTAAACTTAACTTGGAGCTAGAAGATTATCATCCAATAGTTGTTCATGATGGTTTAGATGCAATTGCCGCTTTCAAAGAGCAAAGTTTTGACTTGGTAATATTAGATATTATGATCCCCTCGGTTAGTGGTATTGAAGTTTGTGAAAATATTCGTTTGCAAGATTCTACAACACCTATCATGTTTTTGAGTGCCAAGGGCAGGTCTGAGGACAGAATATTAGGTCTTAAAAAAGGTGGAGACGATTATCTGACCAAACCATTTAATTTAGAGGAACTGATATTGCGAATTGATAATTTGATAACTCGAAATGAGACGAATTCTTCTAAATCAATTATTAGTTACAGTTTTGGGAATAATTCTGTAGATTTTGATAGCTACGAGGCTGTTGGTAAACAAGGCAAGTTCACGTTAACCAACAAAGAATCGCTTTTATTAAAATTATTAATAGAGAATGAGGGTGAAGTGGTGAGTAGGGAGCGAATACTCCAAGCTGTTTGGGGGTACAGTGTTTATCCTAGCACTCGAACCATCGATAATTTTGTTTTAGCTTTTCGAAGGTACTTTGAAGAAGATCAAAAGAACCCACAATTCTTCATCTCGCTTAGAGGAGTAGGGTATAAGTTCATGAATCAGTCTTAATTGGTATTCAAATTAGTTGTTTATAACTTGATTAGATTCAAGTATTTGCAAGCTATTGCTTATTCTATCTTTGTAGCTCATCTATGCACGAGCAAATACTAATCATCGATTTTGGTTCACAATTTACGCAACTTATAGCTAGAAGAATTCGAGAGCTTAATATTTACTGTGAGATACATCCATATAATAAATTACCTTATTTAACGAATCAAATTAAAGGTGTTATTTTGTCTGGTAGTCCGTCTTCATGTACTGATATTAATGCACCTGTTGCAAATATTGATTTAATGAATCTTCATATTCCAGTTTTAGGTTTGTGTTATGGTGCACAGTATATAGTGTCTTCCAACGGGGGAAAAGTTGAAAAATCCAAACATCGAGAATACGGAAGAGCAAATATTACTATTTCTAAGAGCGATTCACTTTTTAATGGAATCAATGATGGAAGTCAGGTATGGATGAGCCATGGAGATACGATATTAGAAATGCCAGAAAATACTTGTGTCTTAGCTAAGACAGATACAATTCCAGTTGCAGCTTATCGGTTTAATGATAAGCATATATATGCAGTTCAATTTCATCCTGAAGTAAGTCATAGTGTTGATGGTAAAATATTATTAGAAAACTTTAGTAAAACAATTTGTGGATGTGTCGGAGATTGGACTCCAGCTCATTTTGTATCGGAGAGTGTAGATCATTACAAAAAAATAATTGGCTCTGATAAAGTTATCATGGGATTATCTGGTGGAGTAGATAGTTCTGTTGCAGCCTATATTCTTCATAGAGCTGTAGGAGATAACTTAGTTGGAATATTTGTAAATAATGGGGTTCTGAGAAAAGATGAATATGGGGAAGTTCTTGATGCATATAAGGGATTAGGACTTAATGTTATTGGTGTGGATGCCTCAGATATGTTCATTCAACGGCTAGATGGTGTATCTGATCCTGAAACCAAAAGAAAAATTATTGGAAATACTTTTATTGAGGTGTTTGATAATGAAGCAAATAAGATTAAAGACGCAAAATGGCTTGGTCAAGGTACTATTTATCCTGATGTAATTGAGTCTGTTTCTGTTAATGGCCCTTCAGCAACTATCAAATCACATCATAATGTGGGTGGTTTGCCTGAAGAGATGGAACTTCAATTGGCTGAACCACTTCGATTATTGTTTAAAGACGAAGTTCGTAAAATTGGAGCAGAGCTTGGTGTACCTGATTTAATATTACAAAGACATCCTTTTCCCGGTCCGGGACTTGCCATTCGAATTATTGGAGAAATAAATCCCAAAAATGTATCTACCTTGCAGGAGGCAGATGCTATTTTTATCAATGAAATGAAAAAACAAGGTTTCTATCATAAAATTTGGCAAGCTGGGGCAATATTTCTACCTATACAATCCGTTGGAGTTATGGGAGATGAGCGTACTTACGAAAATGTAATAGCATTGAGAGCTGTAACTTCAGTTGATGGTATGACTGCAGATTGGGCAGATTTACCTCACTCATTTCTTGCATCTGTAAGTAATAAAATAATTAATCAAGTTAAAGGAATCAACCGTGTTGTGTATGATATTAGTTCCAAACCCCCAGCTACGATTGAGTGGGAGTAAAGTTATGAGACTGTTTGTTCTGTTAGTGTTTCTTATGACATTACAGATTACCAGTGCTCATTTTATAGTCACTGATATTCATTTATCTGGACACGAAACTTATGTAATTAATGATTCTTTTTTCAAATCAAACGATTCACTTCATAAAATTCAGTTTAGAGGTCGTGAATTTTTAGCCCCACCACATAAAAAAGCATTCAAAATTGCTGTTTTACTTCCTTTTCATACTGATTTTAGTAATAGCCCTATTGACAAAAAAAGAGCTAATGTAATGCTTGAATATTATCAAGGAATGAAAATGGCAATCAAATACATCGATAGCTTAGATTCAAAATTTGTCATATCTTTTCATGATACAGATAATGATACCAACCAACTCAAAAGCATATTAGCTTCAAAAGATATCAAGGTAGCTGATATAATTATTGGACCAACAAGTAAAAGACAAGTAGAGATAGCTAGTAACTTTTGTAAGAAAAATAGAACTCCCTTATTTTTACCTATTACTAACTCGGTCGGTTCTGAACATAATCCATATGTTTTTGATTTGAACCCACCAGATGCTTTGAAGGCAAGAGAATTTTTGTCTTATTATAAAAATCATCACAGTAATAAAAGGCTAGTCATTGTTAGAGATAGGGGTTATTTTGATAGAACTTTTGGTAAAGCTCTTTTAGCTGAATGTGAACAACAGCAAATTCCTATTGAAATTGTTCCATATTCCACAAATACAGAGTGGTCTAAAACTTTAAAGGGGAATACCTTAGTAATTCATACAACTCAGGATAAAATTAAATTGAACTATACTGTGACAGGTTTACAGGCTCATCGTGATAGCGTAATACTGGTTGGTTCAGACAAATTATTAGATTTTAACGATGTTGATTACAATCAATGGGAAAAGCTTAATATTACTTTCTTGTCAGAAAATAAATCTCAAGTGGCAAATCCTCATTCAAATCAAATGAAGGTTGCTTATAGAATGGATTACCGTGATGATCCATCCTGGTTCTCATATATGGGATATGATCATCTTCTTTTTGCATGTGAAATTTTAGATGCATTTGGGAATTACTTTCCTATTTTCATTGAAAAGAAAGAGATTATGTATTCAAATATGAATTTTTCTATGAAAAGAACTGAGTCTACTTTTCAAAATCAGTATTTAGGGATATTTAAACTAGTTGATGGACAATTGAATATTGAAAATATTAAGTAATTTGAAGTATTTACGGTCAAGATATTATTCTGCATTTGAACTTTTGAATGAGTACGAATATCCATCACCTTTTCATTTAGTTTCCAAACAGTTTTTCAAAGCAAATAAAAAATTTGGCTCAAAGGATAGAAAAGCAATAGCCGATATCTGTTTTAATTACTTCAGGTTAGGCATTTCTTTGCAATCATATTCATTAAAAGAAGGGCTTTCAATCAGCTTATTTACCTTAGAAATAGATGATATTAGCGATTGGTATAAGCTCTGTGATGAATTAGAAATTGATGTTCATCAATCAAAAGACAAGTTAAAAGATATCAAATCAATAATTGGTACGCCAATTTCCTTTTATAATAATGGTTATTTGATGGAAGAATTCAGTCATTATAATGACCCTATGAACTACCAATTTAGGCCAAAGAATTGGGCAAAGGATCATATGGATTCTGAAACTGGAAAATTAGGATTACTAGGAGTAAAAGAGTTGAAAATTAATCAGAAACTTACACCATTTGTTCAAGTACAAGATTTATCATCTCAGTTCTTGTGCAGCAATATTTCAATTCAAGATAATGATAAAATTTGGGATTTATGCAGTGGAGCGGGGGGGAAGAGCTTAAATCTAAGCAGTCTTAAAAAAGGAGAATTTTATTTAAGCGATATTAGACCTAGTATACTAAAAAATGCAGAATCGCGGATGAATATGATGCACTATAATGCTCATTATGCCGAGATGGATATGAGTATTAAAAGAGAATCCATCAACTTTGTAAATAAGAAAGTAGACTTTCC
>JAQWZS010000135.1 GCA_029253325.1 Bacteroidia bacterium | reverse complement strand
TGAACCATTACAAAATCTTTACCACCAGTTTCACCAACAATTCTAGGGTAACTGCGATACTTTTCAATGTTATTACCTATGGTTTTCCATATTTGTCGAAATACACCTGTACTTCCAGTAAAGTGAATTCCAGCAAAATCTCTGTGATTAAATATTACATCACCAGTAGTAGGTCCGTCAACATAAACTAGGTTGATAACTCCGTCAGGTAGTCCAGCTTCTTTGTATAATTCCATAATTACTTGAGCACTGTAGATTTGGGTCTCTGCAGGTTTCCAGACGATGGTATTTCCCATCATAGCAGGAGCGGAGCAGAGATTTGCAGCAATACTTGTAAAGTTGAAAGGAGAAAGAGCAAATACAAAACCTTCAAGTGGTCTGTATTCAAGTTGGTTCCATACACCGGGTGAGTTTTCAGGAGGTTGTTGAGCATATATTTCACTCATATATTGGACGTTGAATTTGAAAAAATCAATCATTTCACATGCGGCATCAATTTCAGCTTGCATAGCATTTTTAGACTGAGCAAGCATAGTAGCTGCATTCATCTTATCGCGATATGGTCCTGCTAGAAGGTCTGCGGCTCTCAAGAAAATTGCAGCCCTGGATTCCCATGGCATATTAGCCCAATTTTCTTTTGCTTTTAATGCAGCATTAATAGCAGCCTCAACATGGGATGCATTTCCTTTGTTAAACGAACCAAGTGAATGATTTATCTCATGAGGTGGATGAATAGATACTTTTTCATCTGTAAAAACTTTTTCACCACCAATATACATAGGAATATCAACCGTGGTGTTTTTCATCTCTTGTAATTTACTTTTGAGATTAAGTGTGTCAGGATCACCAGGGGCATATGATTTTACCGCTTCATTTTTAGCTTGAGGTATTTTTACAATTTGATTCATTCTTTTAATAAGTTTTTTTCGATGTCTTTAAAAAATTTCCAATTCCCAAATTGAGGCATTGGGGCATGCAAATTTAAATTTTCTTTAGTTACTGGGTGTGTGAAGGATAAGCCTAAAGCATGTAAGTAAATACTTTTATCAGATGTTGGTCTAGTTTGACCATATTTTACATCTCCAACAATTCCTGTGAATGTTCGAGCCAGTTGAACACGAATTTGGTGTGGTCTTCCAGTTATAGGTCTTATTTTTAAAAGGAAACAATGATTAGCAGTATTTATAAATTCATAATGAAGGACTGCTTTTTTACTTCCCTTTTGTTCTTCATGGTATAGTTTTGTTTTATTCTGTTTTGGGTCTTTTTTAAGCCAATGCTCTAATGTGCCAGCCATAGGCTGTGGCTTGCGTCGAATTAGGGCAGCATAGGTTTTTTGGATTACTCGATTTTTAAATTGCTCATTCATTCGAGTAAGAGCTTTACTTGTTCGAGCAAATAATACAATTCCTGTCACATTGGTGTCTAACCTGTGAATGCAACCAATAAAGACAGCTCCAGGTTTGTTGTATTTCTCTTTTATGTAAGTCTTTACATGATGCTCGAGTGAGGCCAGGCCGTGTTCATTATCTTGAACAACAAGTCCTGCAGGTTTATTTACTGCGATTAAATGATTGTCTTCGTAAAGTACTTCCAGTTTCATTTATGGATTGCAAAGTTAGGTCTAATCCGTCTGAAAATTTAGTATAAATCCTTATTTGAATAATGAGGCACGACCATAGGTTTTACATACTGGACAAATTTCTGGATTATGCCCTCTTGCTGGGCAATATTTTCTGCCAAAAAAAATGATTTGAAGATGAACTTTATTCCAGAATTCTTTTGGAAAATAAGCTTTAAGGTCTTTTTCAGTTTGCTTTACATTTTTACCCGTACTTAATTTCCAGCGATAAGCAAGACGATGAATGTGGGTGTCTACAGGAAATGCAGGAACACCAAATGCTTGACTCATGACTACACTAGCTGTCTTGTGACCAACCGCAGGAAGTTGTTCAAGTGCTGACATATCCTCTGGAACTTGACCATCATATTTTTCTATTAGAATTTTACTAAGACCAAAGATGCCTTTACTCTTCATTGGTGATAATCCACAAGGTCTTATTATAGACTTGATCTCTTCGACAGTCATTTTAACCATATCGTATGGATTATCTGCTTTTGAGAATAGGAGTGGAGTTATTTTATTTACTCGTTCGTCTGTGCATTGGGCTGACAATAATACTGCAATCAAAAGTGTATATGAATCTTTATGATCCAATGGAATGGGTACTTCAGGAAATTCTGATTCTAGTATTTTGTGAATCTTAGATGCTCGTTCTTTTCTAGTCATTTTCAAGAATTTTATCGAATGTTAGTCCAATTTTAGAGGTATCATCTGTTTCAATTACCTTCCCTTTTCGTATTTTATATACTTTCCCAGATTTTCCGGTGTACTTGAATTGTGGGGTGTGACCAAAGTTCCAATCTGATGTGGTATATTTTTGCTCAATTAATTTAGCTATGGGCTCAATTTTTGAAGGTTCTATTTCTTGTATGGAGTTAACTATAATGATATTTTTTAGTTTTTTTATGATTGAATCTAAAAAGGAGTTGGTGTTTCCTAAATCTTGCGTTTTCCTCATGTTAGCTACAGGACTTCTTTTTGATGGAACTGCATGGGTTTTGATATCTAATGGTTTTTTTGGTTTAATGCTTCCGTTTAGCTTGATAAGATTACTGTCGTAGAGCAATGTGCCGTGATGAAGTATTCTTTTTAATGAACTATTGACGTGTTCAGCATTTCCACTGACCTTATTTTCTCCAATAAATAAATCATTTCGTTGAGAGATAGTATTTGGAATATTTAGTTCTTTAAGTGCTCGACTGATTGGGATGATGTGTTCCTTGAAGTTCACAAAATCCGTTTCTTTATTTCTGATAAATGAAAAATTAATATTCCCAAGATCGTGGTAAACTGTTCCGCCTCCACTTAATCTTCTGATAACTTTGTAATCTCTATCCAGTGATAAATCTACTTCCTTCCATGGGTTTTGATGTTTGCCAATAACAACTGCATTTTCGTTTATGTAAAATAAAAGAATATCCTTCTTAGATTTAGTTAAAAGGTACTCTTCAAGAGCAATATTCTCAAATACATCTTGAGAGGATGAAATGTAAATATCAAAAGGTTTCAATTTTCTCTTTTGGATAGTAGAGTCATGATTTCATATAAATAATCTTTATCACCATCGGTGGACATTTGGCTTAAGATGTGATCATTACTTACTGCATGTTTTTGTGCTAATTGAAGTGTTTTTATGTCAGCACCTGTTGACTTCATTTTATCTTTCACATGATGGATAATTTCTGAATCAGTACCACTTTCAAAAATGTTATCTAATGATTTCTTTTCTTGCTCGTTAAGGTTTGCCCACATTTCATTCCAAAGAAATGTTTTCTTTTTATTTAAAATATCGCCTCCTATTTTTTTTCCCACCTTAGCTTTTTTTCCAAAGCTATCCAAGTAGTCATCCATTAATTGGAAGGACAATCCTATGGATATCCCTAAATCATATAAGGCATTAGATTCCGATTCATTTGCACCACCTAATAGAGCACCAGCTTGTAAACTAAAACCAATCAATACAGCCGTTTTCTGTTTAATCATGTGTAGGTACTCTTCATTAGAAACAATGGTTTTTGTTTCAAATTTCATATCGTTCATCTGACCTTCACATAGCTCTCTTGCCATTTTATTAAAAAGTTGTAGAATCTTCAAATTACCAATTTCAGTAAGTTTTTCATAAACTTCAATTTGGAGAAGGTCTCCACATAGAATGGCAGTTGCATCATCCCATTTAAGATGGACAGTTTGTTGTCCTCTTCTTAATAATGAATTATCCATGATATCATCATGCATGAGGGTGAAATTATGAAACATTTCAATAGCTTGAGCAAGCTTTATGACATCGTCGGATATTTTTTCTTGGTAGAGCTTATATGCTGCAATCGTCATTGCTGGTCTGATGCGTTTTCCACCAATATTTAGGATGTAAGAAATAGGCTCATAAACTTCTCTAGGTTCTCCTGGCTGTTCTGTTATAGAAGTGAGATTAGCTTCAAAAACAGCGATTAATTCTTTAAGTTTTTGCATGAATAACAAATTTACACTTCTTATTTTTAAGAGATAATTTGAAAGTCAATGTTTCGTTTGTTGAGATCAGTGTTTTTTACGCGTATCCATAATTTATCACCCATA
>JAQWZS010000150.1 GCA_029253325.1 Bacteroidia bacterium | reverse complement strand
GGATTTGAACGATATAATTGGGACGCTCCTATATTGGTTAGCAGTCACAATCCAGCTCGTATATATGTTGCCTCATATCGTCTTTGGCGAAGTGATAATCGCGGAGATGCTTGGACTGCTCTTTCAAATGATCTTACTCGAAATGAAGAACGATTTGATTTACCGATGATGGGACGAAAACAGAGCTATGATAATGCATGGGACGTATACGCTATGAGTACTTACAATACCATAACCAGTATTGCAGAAAGTCCTATTAATGAGAAGGTTTTATATGTAGGAACAGACGATGGCTTCATTCAAAGTACTAAAGATGGAGGCAAGACATGGATAAAAACTAATGTAAGTAAATTGGATGGTGTCCCAGAACGAGCCTATGTTAATGATATTAAAGCTGACCTTTTCGATGAAAATACCGTCTATGTAGCACTAGATGCTCACAAACAAGGTGATTACTCACCCTACTTTTTTGTCAGTAAGAATGGTGGAAAATCATGGAGTAAGATTACTAAAGGTATAGCAGATAAAAGTTATGTATGGCGGATTGTTCAAGACCACATTAATCCTAATCTACTTTTTATTGGAACCGAGTTTGGTATTTATTTTACAATTAATGGTGGGAATTCATGGAAACAACTAAAAAATGGACTACCTACTATTAGTATTAGAGATTTAGTTATTCAGCGAGAGCATGATGACCTTGTTGCTGCGAGTTTTGGTAGGAGTTTCTATGTGTTGGACAACTATGCTTTTTTAAGAGAGTTGAGTAACGATCTACTGCAAGAAGATGCAATATTATTCAAGCCAAGGAACACCTACTTATTCAGACCAAGAAGAGATGGTCGGCAAAAAAGTGGTAGCTTAGGTGGGCAACACTTCTATGGGAAAAACCCTGAACATGGTGTTCTCTTTGATTATTACATTAAAGAAGAACCAAAGACAAATAAGGAAAAACGAGAAAAAGCAGAAAAAGAGCTCAATAAAAAAAGTAAAGATATTGACTTTCCTGGTTGGGAAGTATTAGCCGCTGAAAGATATGAAAATACTCCACAATACTGGCTTGAAATAAGCGACTCGCAAGGAAATATCATACGAAAACTTAAGTTAAAAAATAGTAAGGGAATTCATCGAACAGCGTGGGACATGAAAGGAAGCAGCCTATGGCCTGTGACAAAAAATACCACAGACAAAAACAGTCAAAATCGAGGATGGTATGTAGCACCAGGAAATTATAATGCCCAATTATATCGGATTGAAGGTAAGGATATTTCTACTTTAGGAAACACAGTTAAAGTAAACTTAAAACCGTTGAGTAAAAGTACACTTGCACCACAATCTATTTTAGAACAACAGGCATATGCTAAGCAATACATGGATGCTCAAGTTCGTAGAAATATAATTATGAAACGATACAATGAAATTCAGAATAAAACTAAAGCCATGTTAGTTGCAACAAAAAAAGGAAGCAGCCCACTTTCATCGGTCATTTCACCTTTACAAGCAATAAATGATTCAATCATTGAATTGAATACATCTTTGTACGGAAACGAAGCTAAAAATGCTGTTGGAGAAAAAAAATATCCGACGTTAAACGATCGAATTAATGCAGCAGGAGCATCACTTTGGGGAAGTAGTTATGGACCAACTCAGACATCAAAAAACAGTCTCGCTATTGCAAATGAGTTAATGGATAATTACGAAAATCAAATAACTGAATTAAATACACAACTAGAAAAGCTATACAATGATCTCAAAGATGCTGGTGCACCAGTTATTCTTGAGATGGTAGACTAGATATTATATCAAGCACTCATCACATTGACCTAGAAGCAACATGTTAGCTTGTTCAATGTGATGCTTTGCAACCTTCGGTATTTTAACGTCTATTGTAAGACATTCAACCTTTCCGCATTCATTACATTGAAAATGAGGATGAATGTCTATATGTTTTTTAGACGAGCAATTATGGCATTTAGCATACCATTTTAATCCATTCTTACCTAAAAATGTATGAAGTTTTCCTTCTTTTTCAAAGCGATCAAGAATTCTATAGACCGTTGTTTTATTCATCGAACCTTTGTGCATTTGAACTAATTCTACAACAGAATAAGCAGTATCCGAGCGATCAAACACCTCCCATACTAATCTAACTGATTGGGTTTGTCTTGATGAAATCATTCAGCAAATTTAATGCAACTTAATTGCTTTGAAAGAATTCAAAACTATATTTGCAACCTAGTTGCAATAAGAGGATATATTAAACCAATGAACAAAATCATAAATAAGCTTCCCGTTACTGTTTTAAGCGGTTTCTTGGGAGCAGGCAAAACCACATTATTAAATCATGTTCTTCATAACAAGGAAGGATTAAAAGTTGCGGTTATCGTCAATGATATGAGTGAAGTTAATGTAGATGCCAATTTGGTAAAGAGTCAAAACGTTCTCTCTCGTACAGAGGAAAAACTAGTAGAAATGAGTAATGGATGTATATGCTGTACACTTCGAGAGGATCTCATGGATGAAGTGGAGCGATTAGCAAAAGAAAATCGCTTTGAATACTTATTAATTGAAAGTACTGGTATTAGTGAACCTGTTCCCGTTGCACAGACATTCAGTTTTGTCGATGAAGAGAATAACATTGATTTATCCAAGTGGAGTTATGTAGACACGATGGTTACTGTTGTTGATGCTTTCAATTTCTTCAAAGATTTTGGAAGTCCGGAAACACTGCAAGATAGAGAATTGACAGATATGGAGGACGACTTTCGTACCATTGTTAATTTATTGACTGACCAAGTAGAGTTTGCCAACATTATCATAATTAACAAATCTGATCTAATTGAAAAAGATGATCTGAACTTTTTAGAGGCAACGCTCAAAAAATTAAACCCTTCAGCACAGATTATTAAAACAAGTTTTGGAAATGTTAAACCTGAACAAATTTTAAATACTGGTCTCTTCAATTTTGAAGAAGCTGAACAAAATTCAGGTTGGCAAGAAGAGCTTAACAAAGAGGGACATACACCAGAAACTGAAGAGTATGGTATCAACTCGTTTGTTTTTAGAAGTAAGAAGCCTTTTCATCCTGTCCGATTTTTATCGTATGTTCATCATAAATTCCCTTCTAACATAATCAGAAGTAAGGGACTATTTTGGCTATCTTCGAGACCTAATCAAGCAATGGTATGGGGACAAGCAGGAGGGTCTTTACGAACTGACAGTGCTGGAGTATGGTGGGACAGTATGCCTTTTGAGCAAAGAATTCAATATCCTTCCTTCATCGAAAACCAAAAAAGTATTGAATCTGTCTGGAGTAAAGATTTTGGAGATCGAAAAAATGAGATTGTTTTTATTGGCTTGGGACTTAACCAAGAAGAAATTGAATTAGATTTAAACCAATGCCTCATGACTGATGAAGAACTATCAGACACAGACTGGCAAAAAGGCTACCAAGATGAATGGCCTGTTGAACGAGTTTATGCTAATTAAATTCTAAATTACTTGTTATGATATTAAGTGTAATTTAATAACTCTACAGTAATTATCTTGATATATATAGGGTAAAATTATCATAGATTACAATAACGTAATCTTATAATTTAAATAGCCTTTTATACCTTTCCATTGAAGCAAAATCATAATTAATATCAATATATGTGATAAATCATTTCGATCAAACCATGGTAAAAAACTAATCTTCATACCTTGAATAAAAGCATTGGGAATAAAAACAATTAGACTCCAATAAAAATATTTGAAGGAACGAGTGAACTGATGTTTATATCTATAGGGCAGATATCCTAAACATGTTAAAAAACCTATAGCGGATGATATAGAAGGTGTTAACAATCCAATTTGAGGATTTGCTTTTAAATCCATTGACATAAATATCACTAATTCGACTATCAGTGCACTTACTAATTTGACCTTAGAAAGACCTATAAAAAATGATATTTGTTTATGCTTTAATAGATTTAACATTGCTCTTTCCAAAAAATAAATAGAGCCAATTGATATTAGCAAACCAGCATATTTTCCATGAACTCCCAAATAGTTATAAAATCCGTGTCCTAAACCACCAAACATGAAACTCAATCCAAAAAACAAATAGAAAAGCCCCCAATATCGAAAAAAATCATCAGCTTGATTAATCCTCCTAACTTTATAATAGGATAACATACACACTGTAAAAAGAATAAAATTAGTAATAAGGTTATTGGGTTCTAATAACTGAAGTCCCCATAAAGAGAACTCAATCTTTTCAAAATCTCTACCAATAATCACTTACTCTTTTCACCAATTTTCTTTTTGGATTTGATTATCAATCGTTCTACCAACATAGGAAATAATGGTTGCATAATAGCATTAATGACTCCAATGGTAGAAAGAGTGGTGATGAATCTTCTTCTTTTAATATTTTGAAGAACCTTTTTTGCTACATAATGAATTGATTGAGCTTTCTTATTGGAGCGATCATCCAAAATTACTGAGGAACCATTAGCTGATATAGACTCTTTGTTGTGTTCAATTTCAGTAATACCAACATAAACAAGGCCAACATGAATGCCCGAATCAGATTCTTCAATTCTTATGGATTCAGCTAGAGATCGAAGTGCCATTTTAGATGCACAATATGGGGCTAATCCTGGAAGACCCCTAATACCAGCAACACTAGATATAAATACGAGGCTTCCTCTGGTTTTCCTTAAAAATTTCATAGCGTGAATGGTCGGCAAAACAGAACCAATAAAATTACTTTTCATCACCCTTTCAAACACTTCAGGTTGGCTCTCTCCTACTGTTCCCCTGCTTGACACACCAACATTATTTACAACAATATCAATACGACCATACATATCAATAGCATAATTGATCAAACGTTCGGACTCATCAGTATTGGTTACATCACAACACAAATAATGTACATCTTTAGAGATTTTCAACAATTCTAACTGAGTCGCCTTAAGTCTATCTTTATTCCTCCCATTTAAAATCACTTTCGATCCCGCTAATAATAGTTCCTTAGCTATCCCTTTACCAATTCCTCGACTTGAGCCAGTAACAATTGCAACTTTATCCATCATCGTTTATTGAATTTTTATATCAGGATTATAATGAAGTGCTGTAAAAGTATTTGTCCAAGCCATGACAACGTGAACAAAAAAAGCAATCCAAATTGTACCAGAATATATTGTTAAAATACATAAAATAAAACCAAGAGGAATGGCACCTATTGTTTCATCTAATCCTTTCGGAATATGGGTAGCAGAATATAATGCAATATTTACAGCTATCGCTGGCCAAATTCCTAATGACTCAACTAGAGGAAATAGTAACACACCCCTAAATAGAAACTCATAGCCAAAAAGGTAGAGAAACCAACCTAAAGCATTAATAATCACAATTTTTTTACTCCATACTTTAGCCCTAATTTGTGGATAGTTCACTAAGTTCTTTGGCTTCTTAGCACTGAAATAAACTAATGGAACTAGAATAATAGATAACCCTAAAGTCCATAAAATAGAAAATAATGCTGTCTCATTGATAAACGTTAAGCCGTAGTAAGAAAGATTATAATCTTCAATTAATAGCTGGCATACAATAATTGGAACTATTCCCATACTAAAAAAACCAAATAATTTAGTGAAAAATATATGCTTGTAAGCAGCCACATCAAAGGAGTATTTAGAGTAATAATATTTTTTGACTTTCGAAGAATTGGCAGTAAACCAATACAAAATGAAAAAAATTAATGTAAGAATAATTGGCAAAACAGGAAGCAAGTCTTCATGGTTCCACGAAAAATTAAAATTAGATAAAATATACATTTAGTCTTTTTTTTCTGTTAAATAATTATTTTCAATAAACCAATCGTAGCATTGATTAATTGCATCTTCTAAAGGTGTCTGAGGTAAATCTAAAAACTTTATTGCTTTCTCTGACGAATAATAATGAAACTCTGAAGATATAATTGCCAATTCATGAGTGATTTTAGGATTTAAATTGAAAATGTTAGCTAAAATAGAACTAACCTTTCCATAAAGTCTAATAAGTGATTTAGTAAGTTTTAATTTGGGCGGTGTTGAATTCGTGCAGCGTGCTATTTTTTCAAAAGCATCTTTAAAAGTCAAATTTTCGTTACCAAGGATATAACAATTACCCGATTCACCCTTTGTTATTGCATTTACAATAGCAATTGAAACATCTTTCACCGATACATAGTTTTTTCCCCCTGGTGGGTAACCCGGAATTTTTTTATTATGAACACCTCTAATCATTTCTCCTGAAGAAGGTCTTGAATCATAAGGTCCAATCATAAATGTTGGATTAACTACGACCGCATCAAGTCCATCGTTTTTCACTTTGTCTAACACCAATAGTTGAGCTTTATATTTTGAATCCATATAGTCCAAGCCATAATGAGTTGCTCCATAATCATTCAATTCATTTCCAGGATTATCTATATCACCTGACTTAAATGAATT
>JAQWZS010000094.1 GCA_029253325.1 Bacteroidia bacterium | reverse complement strand
ACATAAGAAATTTTGCTTGATTGTAAGTAATTACCTAGCAATTGCATAACTAAGTGTTACCTTATCCTTATCTTCAATACCGATACTTGAAGCAGAAATTAAAGACAATTTAATAATCTCTGAACTACTTTCTAACTTTAAGAAATTACCTATAATTTTCACAAAAACAGTCTTCTTATTTTTAGGATTAGTAACCATGATAACTTGACCAATAGGAGCATTAAAATGTAATGCAAAATTTTTGTTCTCTGGTAATTTGGAATCCCCTACAAGTGCTATACCACTTTCTTCAACTTTTTCAATATCATACTCTTTTAATTTTTCTATTTTGATGGAATAATCATTATTCTTTAGAGTTTTTGTTTCTACCTTGGTGTCAAAGCCCAAATCTTTATATGGTCTAATCTTCGTTGAAGAAACAGAATCATTCTGCTTATCTTCCATATAAACAGTTTTAGCTTTGCCATCTTGAACTAATATTCGTTGTCCAACTGAAATATTATCTAAACTCATGTTATTTAGATTTTTTATCATTTCAACGCTCGTATTGTATTTACTACTGATGGAATATAATGTCTCTCCATCTATAACTTTATGGTATCTTGCAAAGGTACTTACTTGATTACCAGCATCTAGCATTGGTTCATCAATAGATTCCACAGAGGTATGGTTACCATTAAAAAAATTACGAACTACTTTTTCTTCTAAAACGGGCTCCACGTCGGTTGGAATCCAAATCAACTGATCTATTTTAATAACTTCACTTGAACCCGGATTTTCATCAATTAAAGATTTGATATTTACATTGTATTTTCTGCTAAGACTGTATAATCCATCGCCTTTTTCAACTTTATGAATAATGTAAGTTATTCCATTTTTAACGCGTGTTCCGATAGAATCTGTCTTATGCCCATAAGAATATATCGAAGTTAAAAGGACGATAGTAGTAATTAAATTTTTCATAAAACAAATTTATCTAGAATTACATACGTAAAACACAGAGTTATTCACTTTATTGTGTGTATTTATATTATTTTGGTCGTAATTAATGGAGCTACCTTTCGTTTATGTACAACTAAAGAATTTAATATTTTGAAAAAATTAATACTCATACTGAATTTTTTTTCAACAGTTACACTGTTAGCCCAGCAAGAAGAAGTAGAAATTAAAATACAGGATACACTTTATTTTAATCAATGCAATTCCACATCTTACCAATACATAGACTATTATAAAAAAACTCGATTTGAAGAAAAAGACACCAATGATCTTACTCATATTTATAATTGGGATTTTTACAACGCCTTTTTTAATACTGGCGACTTTGATGTTTCAAGGCTACCTTGTTCTATGAATGGAAAATATGGAATCATCAAACACATCATGAGTATTTCTAACGAAGAAAAAAAATCACAAACTGTTGTTATTGCAATGATTGAAAACAATATTTCAGCTGCATATATCACCGAAAAGGCATTTTTGAATGATGAACTAATATATGCACCAAAAAAATGAAAGTTTTAATCATAAGACTAAGTAGTATTGGAGATATCGTTCTCACTTCACCTGTAATAAGATGTATTAAAAATCAACTTCCAAATGCTGAAATTCATTTTTTAACGAAAGAAAATTATTCAAGCTTAATTGCCCACAATCCACATGTTTATAAGGTTCATGAACTTAAGGATAATGACTTTAAAGGTCTCATCAATGACCTAAATAAAGAAAAATATGACATTGTGATTGATTTACATAAAAACTTGAGAACATACAGAATCAAAAGAGCATTAAATGCACAATGGTATACATTCAATAAATTAAACTTTAAAAAATGGTTATTCGTTAATTTTAAAATAGACTTACTACCTAATGTACACATTATCGACCGGTATTTTGAAGGTTTAAAATCATTACAAATCTCAAATGATAATCAAGGTGTTGAATATCATATACCAGACCAATTCCATATTGATTTAGATTCATATAATCTTAAAAAAAATCAATACTATGTTATCTCTTTGGGTGCTACTTATTTCACTAAACAAATTCCCAATAATATCTTAATGTCGTTATTTAAACGATTAAAAAACACCACTATTGTTTTGATTGGTGCAGGTAAAGCTGATATAAAAAAAGCAGAAACAATAATAATTAACTCTGAACATAAGAAAATTATTAACCTCTGTAATAAACTTAGTATTGATGAATCTGCATATGTAATAAAACACGCAAAAACAATAATTACTGGAGATACTGGGATGATGCATATCGCATCTAGTTTTGATCTTAATATAGTTACACTATGGGGAAACACACACCCTAAATTTGGTATGTATGCCTATGCATCAGCCGATAGAATTCAAAATCATTTAGTAGATATTCCTTGTCATCCATGTAGTAAATTAGGAAGTAATGAATGTCCGCGAGGTCATTTTAATTGTATGAAGACTCATGACATACCAAACATCGTTAAAAACTTGCCTGAATAAATTTAATACTAACCATAAATTTGCATCTATGTCTTTAAGAAATTCCATCACTATTTTATTTCTATTAGTGGTTACGCTATTGTTTAGTCAGAATAAAGTAGCTTTTAATAAGCTAACTAAAAATGAATCTGGTGATTATACGTATAACGATGTATTATATAATGGAGAATCCCTGTTGCTATGGCCATCCAATAATAAACCCATGCAGCGAATATCTTGGTTTAATGGAAAGATTGACGGTTATTTTAAAAGCTGGTACGAAAATGGTAAGCAAAATCAAGATATTGAATATAAAGATGGAGTAAGACATGGTATTTTTAAAACACATTATCAAAATGGATCTCCAGAAGTACATTGCTCCTATTTAAATGGTAAATTGAACGGTGAATATGTTCTGCATTATAAGAATGGGCAAACTAAAAAAATAGCAACTTTTGAAAATGGACTCGAACAAGGTAATTTTATTCTTTATCACTCCAACGGAAAGTTAGAACAAAAAGGCCAATACAAAGATGGTAAACCTGAAGGTTTAATTATGTCTTATGACCGTGATGGAGGAAAAAGAAAAGAAATAAATTATCATCTGGGATTAAGACATGGTTCCTGTAAACTGTATCATATCAACGGTCAAATTGCCGAAATATCAAACTATATCAATGGATTCACTGATGGTAAGAAAAATACCTATACTTTAGAGGGTAAGTTGATTGAAAGTTCGTTTTATTCAATGGGAAAATTGGAAGGTCAAAATATCACATACACCATGAGTGGTAACCCGTTAGAGATAAAAACATTTAAAAACAAACAATTAAATGGTCCATATAAACTATATAAACGACAAGGTTTAGACACCTACGGAGAGTATAAGAATAATCTTAAAACTGGACCCTGGGTAGAGCATAAATATGCTGAAGGAGGACCAGATGAAGGAAGTTATGTAGATGGGAAAAAGATGGAGACATGGAATCTTGGTGCTACAAATCTTTTTGGTAAATGCAAAGGTGAATTTATTGAAAATATGAAACACGGAAATTGGGAATATTGGAAACTTGATGGTAGTAAATGGAAAACCGAAAAGTGGAACAATGGGGTACTATTAAAGTAGAATAATACCCTATTACTTGACCCTAGATTCACTCCACTTAAATAATGCAAGGTCATACTTAATAGGATCCAATGGATCAAGCAAAACAAGGGAATCCGATAACTCATCTACAGCCTTCCAGTCCTGTTGTTTTCTAGATAATAACCCAAAATGAAATGCAGCTCTTTGGACATGAACGTCTAAGGGACATCGCAACTCTGCTGGTTTGATTGATTTCCAAATTCCAAAATCTATTTCATCTTTTCTAACCATCCAACGTAAAAACATATTTAAGCGTTTTGCTGAAGAATTCTTGGATGGATTTGCAATGTGTTTCTTTGTTCTTTGTGGAGCAAAATCATAGTTAAAAAATTGATTACGGAAGTTAATTAATCGACTTTTGACTGTATCACCTTTGAAATAATTTTCAAGTGAATTTTCTCTTAGATAAAATTGCTTAAGCACCTCAATAAAATAAAGGCAATCAGTGCTATTAAAAGTACGATGGACAAACGATTCAAAAACCTTTAAATCTGCATCGGAATGATTCATGATAAATCGATGTGGTTCCTCTCCCATCCAACCCATCAATTTATTAGTGTTTTTAATAATTGTTTTTCGTTGTCCCCAAGCTAAAATTGAAGCAAAAAATGAAGAAATCTCGATATCTTGTTTTTTACTAAAACGCTTAGGAATTGAAATAGGATCATTATCTATAAAGTCCATTGGCTTAATGGCATCTAAGATACTATCTAACTCATTTTTTACGTTTTGAATCTTCAAATTCAAACGATCACTATGACATGGCTTTATCCAAGTCTGAAATCAAGTCATCAGCATCTTCAATTCCTACACTCAAACGAATTAAAGAGTCAACAACACCTGATTTTTCTCTTTCCTCTTTCGGAATTGAAGCATGTGTCATTGTAGCTGGGTGACCAATTAAACTCTCAACACCACCAAGACTCTCAGCTAATGCAAAAAGATGTGTATTCTTAACAATATGCTTTGCATCTTCAATCTGGTTTCCCTTAAGTGTGAATGAAATCATTCCACCAAAACCTCTCATTTGACGTTTAGCTACTTCATGGTTGATATGGCTTTCAAAACCTGGCCAGTATACTTTATCAACCTTTGAATGATTGTCTAACCAACGAGCTATTTTTTCTCCATTTTCGCAATGACGTTGCAATCGGACATGAAGAGTTTTTATTCCTCTCAATACAAGAAACGAATCCATCGGAGCCGTAACGGCTCCACTACTATTTTGAATACGATACATCTCATCAGCAAGCTTGTCATCATTACATACCAAAGCCCCCATTACAACATCACTATGACCACCCAAATACTTA
>JAQWZS010000082.1 GCA_029253325.1 Bacteroidia bacterium | reverse complement strand
CTAAACATCACATTTTAATAAAATAATAACATGAATAATTCATTAAAATATATTTTTACAATAAGTGCTTGCACATTACTATTCTTTTCGTGCAAGAAAGATACACTAGAGGTAGAACCAGTAAATGAGTTTCTATCAAACAACTACTATCAAACTGAAAATCAAATCGGTTCTGCTCTTATTGGTGCATATGACCCAATAGGATGGTCCATGGCATTCGGTCAATGGATTTCACCTACAATGTTTGGAGAAATTCGTTCTGATAATGCTAACGCTGGTGGTGATAACACCAATAATGACCAACCAGGATGGCAAGAATTTGACGACTTTACACAAACAAATACAAACACAGTAATTCATCCCATGTATAGAAGAAACTATGTTGGTATAAGCAGAGTAAATACTTTATTAGAACTATGTAAAGCGGAATCACCTGCTGTAGATGTTTATAAAGCGGAAGCACTCTTCTTAAGAGCATACTACCACTTCGAACTTTTCAGACATTTTGGACCTGTCCCTGTAATCACGGATATGTTGGAACCAGAAAATGTTAATTTGAAACGAAGCACCATGTCTGAATTAATGCAACAAGTAGTTGATGATTGTTCAGCTGCAGCTGCTGTTTTGCCAGTTTCTGCAAAATCTGGTGAAGAAGGTAGAGCTACAAAAGGTGCTGCTTTAGCACTAATGGGCAAGGCATATCTATATTGGGCTGATTTAAAAAATGACGATGCACTTTTATTTGGTAAAGCTGCAGAAGCATTCCAAGAATTAGTTGATTTAGGCATCTATGAATTAGAGGATGATATGAGCACTCTTTTCAGATTTAATGTTCGAAATACAAAAGAATCAGTTTTTGAAATTCAACATAATCCATTATGGTCAAGTGATTGGAGTTGGTATGAAGGTATAGATGGAAACGGTATGATTCAATTATGTGGAATAAGAGGATTATGCTCTAAACATCCAAGATATGAAGCTGGTTGGGGATTCATGATGGTTACACCTAGCCTGTGGAATCACTATCTGTCAGATGATACAATCAGAAGAGATGTTGCTATTGCCTCTGATGAGGAATTAGCAAAAGAAATAACTGATTCTATTCTTGATTGCAAAACTATTGTTGACCAAACACAAAGTAACCCTGTTGATTATACGGGATATTGGCAAGAGAAATATCCAAATTATAAAGCCCATGCTGGAACAAATGTAAACGGTGGAAATGAACACTTAACCAAAGCTCAAAACACCCATGTATTCCGATATGCTGACGTATTGTTAATGCTTGCTGAATCTATCCACCGAAGTGGGGGTTCAGATGCAGAAGCCATACAACACATCAATATTGTTCGTGAAAGAGCTGCTGGACCAGGTGATAACACTGGAAGCTACAGAGATGCCTCAACTGTAATGGCTGAAAAAGGATGGAATCTTTTAGATTTAATTTGGTATGAGCGAAGAGCTGAACTTGCTTGTGAGGGTGATCGCTGGTTTGACCTTGTTCGTTCTGGAAGAGCAAATGCTAGTCTTTTTGTTGGAGATGGAGACAAAGAAGGTAATTTCTCAGACAATCAATTGTGGCTACCTCTGGCATTAGAGGAAACTCAATTGGCACCTAATTTAACAACATATCCCGACCAATCTTTATTCCAATAAAAATTAGAGAGTAAGATTTCATAAAAAATAACCAAAAACTAAAACTAAAAAGGGGTCTTAACTTTGTTAAGGTCCCTTTTTAGTATGTTCCTCTCTACCATTTCAAAGAAAAAATTAAGTAAAGTAGGATAGCATAGAAAATTTTTTGGACTACTACAAGAGTATACCTGCTAGTATAGCTATAACTATGTACCAAGGAGATTTGATATTAGTCTTCATCAATAAGAATGATGTCACTAGGATAATAATGACTGGACCAATATTCACAAGATTACTTCTATCAAGGTTTGTAAAATAAAAACTCCCTTTCTTTATCCAATTAAATCCAACGGGCAAAAACATAAGATAAGCAGCAGCTAATACTAACCCACAGGATGCTGCAATAACTCCAGGTAAAGCCTTTACAACAATAGGGTGAGTCTTTATCTGCTTCCAAATCGGATAAACAAAGAATATCAATAAAGCACCAGGCAAAAAAATCCCAACGGTACTTGATAAACTTCCTAAACATTGAAAGAGAACTCCAAAATCTTGTAACGCTACTGCCCCAGTGTAACTAGATATGGTAAAAACTGGACCAGGTATAGCTTGAACCAACCCTACCCCATTAATGAATTGCTCAGAAGTCATATATGCTGCATGACTAACATATTGCTCTAGCATCATTGGAATTAATACATTCCCACCCCCAAATACCAAACTTCCAAAACGATAACAATTCTCAAAGAGAAGAATAAAACGATTAGAACTAATCTCACCTAAAACACCTGCAGTAATAAATATAAACAAAAAAGACAATAAAAACTTCCAGGGAATTTCTACTTTAATGGTATCATTCTTTGGCAAATCACCTTTAAAACCAAAATAAGAAACCAAACCACCAAGTAACAATACAATTGGAAAAATCCAAGGAGTATTCATATTTACAATAGTATCTAGTGGATGTCTTAAGAGAGCTGCAACAATAAAAGCCATAGAAGCAAGAAAATAGCCTTGTCTACTAGAAATAGACTTTTGTATCATCTTAAATCCTGCTACAGCAATAAATGCCACAGCAACAGGAGTAACAAAACGAAGATAGACTAATGCTTGTTCTTCAAAAATTCCAATAAATATTGCAGATAAAGTGAGTAATAAAAATGCGGGTAAAACCCACACTAATAAGGTTAAAAATGCCAAAGAAGGACCTCCGAATTTATATCCAATACTTGTCAATGTTTGAGTAGAAGATGGTCCAGGTAACATTTGAGCCAATGAATATAATTCTAAAAGCTCATCCGTTGTAAGGTATTTTTTTTCTTCAACTAATTTTTTTTGATACAATGCTAGGTGCATAGCAGGCCCGCCATAAGCAGTAATAGCAACTAAAAAAACATCTTTTAGAAAGATATATGCTTTTATTTTTTTTACACTATTTGTAGCTTTATTTGCCATTATGTTCAAAGTTAAAAGCTATTTATACAAATCCAAATCAATACTTATTCTATCTATATTTGGATTATTAATACTCAGCAAGTGTACAACATTCAATAATGAAAAAATAAAAGCTATACAACAACTCCAAGATACACTTATTTTGAATCAAGAAAACCTATCTATCGATATTCCACTTTTCAAGTACAGAATTGAAGCTATTGAACAGACTCTTCGAAATTATAGGATTAATTATAAAGAGCCCATGAATCAAGATTTAGGACTACAATTAAGTAGATTTAAAGTATTGAAAAAGATATATTTTAAACAAATGGGCGAATACGATTTTTGCTCTAAAGAGCAAAAAGATTTAACCTCTCAAATGAAAAATCTCTTAAGTGACGTTAAATCAAACAGACTTAGTAAAAATGAATTTAAGCAGTACTTTGCTCAAGAGAAAAAAGACATTTTTGAGCTTGTAATAAGATCTGAAAAAATTAAGAAATCGCTCTATGAGATAGAGCCAGAATATATTAAGTTGGAAAAGACCTTGTTATTCAGTTCAGAAGATTAAGCTTCACCAGTTGGACCAAAATTCATTGGAGGAAACTGAGGTGCACTATCCTGCATTTCAATGGTTCCAAAACTTGCCTCAAACTTATTGATATTGTCATTCAATGCAGCTCTTAAACGTTTTGCATGTTGAGGGCTAAGGACTATTCTACTTTTCACCTTAGCTTTAGGAACACCGGGTAACATTCGAATAAAATCTACAACAAACTCAGAATTAGAATGAGATATTATAGCTAGGTTACTATATATTCCATCAGCCACTTCCTCGGTTAATTCAATATCAATTTTATTTCCTTTGTTTTGATCTGTCATAGTTCAAATCAACGTATTTTTTTGATTAAAATCATCATTTTTCATGTAAATCAAGCATAAAAAAAGGAGCAACATTAACCGTTGCTCCTTCTATATTAACTATTCATTAAAAGTTAGTCAGCTACTTCTGCAGATTCCTCTTCAGAAACATCCTCTTTAGCAGCTTTTAACATATCATATTCTTCTTGAGAACCTACCACTAGATCTTCATACGATCTAAGACCGGTTCCAGCTGGAATAAGGTGTCCAACGATTACATTTTCCTTAAGACCAAGCATTTCATCAACTTTACCTGCAATAGCAGCTTCATTGAGGACTTTAGTAGTCTCTTGGAAAGAAGCAGCAGACATGAAACTGTAAGTACCAAGCGATGCTTTGGTAATACCTTGTAGCAAAGGACCAGATGTAGCAGTTAATGCCTCTCTAACCTCTATCACCTTCATATCTTTACGCTTAAGTGATGAATTCAGATCCCTTAATTTACGTAGTGTTAGGATTTCACCAGCTTTAACTTCATTTGAATCTCCTGGATCAGTCACAACACGCTTATCGTAAAGCAAATCGTTCTGCTCCTTAAATTTAATCTTATCTACAGCAGCCCCTTCAAGGAACATTGTATCTCCAGATTCGATAACCGCAACTTTCTGCATCATCTGCTTGATGATTACCTCAATATGCTTATCATTTATCTTAACCCCTTGTAAACGATATACCTCTTGGATACCATTAACAATATAGTTTTGAACTGCAGAGATACCCTCAATAGATAAAATATCCTGTGGAGTAATCGAACCATCTGACAATGGAGTACCCGCTCTTACAAAGTCACCATCTTGAACCAAAATATGCTTAGATAAAGATATTAAGTACTTCTTAGATATTCCTTCTTTAGATTGGATAGTCACCTCACGGTTACCTCTTTTGATACCTCCATATGTAACCACACCATCAATCTCTGAAACGACAGCAGGATTTGATGGGTTACGAGCTTCAAATAACTCTGTTACACGAGGAAGTCCCCCTGTAATGTCACTAGTTTTACCCACAACACGAGGTATTTTAGCTACAATAGTACCGCTGGTTACTTTAGCTCCATTTTCAACAGATAAGTGAGCACCTACTGGAACGTTAAGTTCTTTAAGAATTTCACCTTTCTTACCAATGATATGAATAGCAGGATTGATTTTCTTATCTCTAGAGTCAGTAATTACCTTCTCTTTATAACCCGTAGCTTCATCCATTTCAACGGTGTATGAAACTCCTTCTTTAAGATCAACAAATTCAACTTTACCATCTAAATCCGATAAGATAACAGCGTTGTATGGATCCCAAGAACATATTTTATCATCTTTCTTGAGTTTTTGTTTTTCTTTAACATACAAGAATGAACCATATGGTACATTATTTACAATTAAAACTTCTTTAGTTTTAGGATCAAGTAATTTAACCTCACCAGAACGCCCAACTACTATACCCACTTCTTCTCCACTTGGATCCTTTCCTGGAACAGTTTTAACCTCATCAAATTCAACTACTGAATTATACTTAGCAGTTAGTTGTGAATCTTGAGCAATGTTCGAAGCAGTACCACCCACGTGGAATGTTCTAAGTGTAAGCTGTGTTCCTGGCTCACCAATTGATTGAGCTGCAATAACACCAACAGCTTCCCCAGCTTGAACTGGACGCCCTGTTGCTAAGTTTCTACCATAACATTTGGCACAAACTCCACGTTTAGACTCACAAGTCATTACAGAACGAATTTCAACAGATTCAATACCTGCTTCTTCAATAAGTTTTGCTTTATCCTCATTAATTTCTTCACCAGCAGCAACCATAATTTCATCGGTTTCTGGGTGATGAATGTCTAACAACGAAGCACGTCCAACAATTCGATCAAAAAGACTATCAATAACTTCATCATTTTCTTTGAGTGTTCTAACTTCAAAACCTCTCAATGTACCACAATCCTCAATAGATACAACAACATCTTGAGCAACATCATGAAGCCTTCTAGTAAGATAACCCGCATCGGCAGTTTTAAGAGCCGTATCCGCAAGACCTTTACGAGCACCGTGAGTAGAAATAAAGTATTCCAAAATTGAAAGCCCTTCTCTAAAGTTAGATAAAATCGGGTTTTCAATAATTTCACCTGTTCCTCCAGTACCTAGTTTTTTCTGAGGTTTTGCCATTAAGCCCCTCATTCCACCTAACTGACGAATTTGTTCTTTAGATCCCCTCGCTCCTGAGTCAAGCATCATGTAGATTGGGTTGAATCCTTGATCATCAGTTGCAATATCATGCAATAACGCATCAGCAACCTTTGAGTTGATTCTTGTCCAAATATCAATAACCTGATTGTATCTCTCATTGTTAGTAATGAAACCATTTTCGTAATTGAATGTAATTTCTTCAACTTCCTTACGAGCAGATTCAACTAATTCCTCCTTAGCAGATGGAACTAAAACATGAGATATATTAAATGATAATCCACCTCTAAATGCATAGTAAAAACCTAAACCTTTAATTTCATCTAGGAATTTAGCGGTAGCAGCAACACCTACTTCTTTAATCATCTCTCCAATGATATCTCGAAGTGACTTTTTAGTAAGTAGTGTATTGATAAACCCAATTTGTTCTGGTACATTCTTATTGAATATAACCCGACCAACTGATGTTTCTATAATTTTACTAACGATTTGACCATCTTCTTTTACTCCTGTTTTTACTTTAATTACAGCGTTTAAGTCAGCTCTTCCCTCGTTATATGCAATCTCAACTTCTTCAAAACTGTAGAATGTAAGTCCTTCACCTTTAACAACTTCTTTCTTAGTAGACCTTCTCATCTTGGTCATATAATATAGACCTAGAACCATATCCTGAGATGGAACTGCTATAGGAGCTCCATTAGCAGGATTTAAGATGTTGTGAGATGCAAGCATCAAAATCTGTGCTTCCAATACAGCTGCATTTCCAAGTGGAACGTGAACAGCCATTTGATCACCATCAAAATCCGCGTTAAAACCTGTACAAACTAGCGGGTGAAGACGAATAGCCTTACCTTCTACTAGTTTAGGTTGAAAAGCTTGGATACCTAATCTGTGAAGTGTTGGGGCACGATTTAATAGTATTGGATGACCTTTTAATATGTTCTCCAATATTTCCCAAATCACTGGTTCTTTCTTATCAACGATTTTCTTTGCTGATTTTACTGTTTTAACGATCCCACGTTCTATTAGTTTACGAATGATGAATGGCTTGAATAGTTCAGCAGCCATTCCCTTTGGTAAACCACATTCGTGAAGTTTTAAATTAGG
>JAQWZS010000068.1 GCA_029253325.1 Bacteroidia bacterium | reverse complement strand
CAAGTTCAGGGGTGAGTTTGAATGATACGTTATATGCCTACAGTATCGATGCCATTAAACACGACACAAGCAACGATAAATTATCGATTCATATTAACCAGTACTTCTAAAGAGGGTTGTATAGACCGAGACACACAGCAAACGGTGGTTTATCCAAAGCCATTGGCGAAGTATCGATATAGTTTACCAGACAGTTGTAGTCCAGATACAGCGTCTTTCACGAACTTGTCAGATCCTTATAATTCAGAGGGTATAGGTACGATGAGTTTTTTATGGGACTTTGGTTCTGTTCAGCGAGACCCTAAGAAATTGTATACGAATACAGGAACGGTAGATAGTTTATACGAAGTAGAGTTGATATCAACGAGTCAGCATGGGTGTAAAGATACGTTTGTAGATACAGTAGTGATTCACCCAGATGCTAAATCAGATTTTAATCCGACTTTAACATCGGGCTGTGCTCCATTAGTATTGGATTCGTCACTAATCAATTTAACACAGCATGCTAGTGCAAACGATGTATATAGCTGGACGATATTTGGATCGGACTCATCGACGGTATTGAGTAGTTTTCAAGGAGTTAGCTTTAATAGCTATACTATGAGTAAAGATGACGATACGACTTTTGTAAGGTTGATTACTAGTAGTAGTTATGGTTGTAAGGAAGATACTTTGGTCAGAAGCTTCACAACTACAAAAGATCCTCTAGCTGATTTTAGTATGTCAGATACGACGGGTTGTGGAGATACGCAAGTTAGTTTACTAAACGCCAGTAAACCAGGAGGTCTGAGTTTACAATGGGATTTTGGTGATGGCGATACAAGTATTCAGACTAACCCAAATCATGTGTTTGGGAATAGTAGCAATACGCAAGACTCTAGTTATGTTGTACGACTAATAGTAACGGCAGGGTCTGGCTGTTCTGATACCATGGTTAAGTCCTTTACTGCCTTTGGAGAACCTTTAGCAAATTTTGGGGCTAACGAGGTGTGTGAATACAAGAATACAATTTTTACAGATTCATCTTTATCGGGTGGATCACCACTATCTAAGTGGAACTGGGATTTTGGTGACACATTCAGTGATACTCTACAAAACCCTAATCATACCTACAATCAGGATGGGACATATAACGTAAAATTAATTGTAACCAATGGTCATGGTTGTATTGATTCAATTACAAAATCCATTTTGTCATATCCGATACCAATATTGAGTTTCTCATTCGATACGATTGTTTGTGAAAAGGATTCCATTCTAATAAATAACATAACAACAGGAGCCTCAAAATATGATTGGACCTTTGGAAATGGAAATTCTGATAGTAGAAAGACTCCCAAAGTATATTACGATTCAATAGGATTCTTTACCATAAGGCATATTGCAACCAGTGATTTTGGATGTTACGATTCGTTAAGCAAATCGATACAAGTGATAGGTGCACCACAGGCGTCTTTCATTCCAAGTATTGATGAAGGGTGTGCTCCATTAACAGTCAATTTCACAAATAACTCGACTGCCGAATATTCTGAGTACAAATGGGATTATGGCCAAGGAGATGTAAGCTTAGGCCCAATTCCAAATACAATAGTATACGAACAAGGTAAACATGATACGACTTACTATGTCAAGTTAGTTGTATCAAATCAGTGTAAAATAGATACATTTATTGATTCGATATTAGTTCATCCTACACCAGTAGCACTATTTGAGACGGATCGTGATATTGGTTGTAGTCCACTGAATCTACAATTTTCAAATAATCTAACTTATGGTGATCCGGATACTTTGATATGGAATTTTGGAGACGGTTCACCAATTTATAAAACAACTAAAAACACCATTGACGAACCACTATCTCATTCATATAAAACAGATTTTTTACCTTCCGATTACACCATAACATATATCGCAAAAAATAATTGTGGTGCAGATACAGCAGAGAAGTTAATTGTAGTATATAAAACAGTAGAAGCATCATTTGACTCAGATACATTGCAAGGATGCTTCCCGCTTACAGTCAATTTAACCAACACATCCAAAGGTTATGATGATTATGCATGGGATTTCGGAGATGGAAATACAAGTAATATAAACAATCCGTCACATACATTCACTCAAGTTGGAACATTTACAATTAAGTTATTTGCATCCGATAGCTGCTCATATGACACCTTTGAACAGCAGGTAATAGTTTATCCTGAACCAATAGTAAGCTTTGATTTTATCAAAGACTCAATTTGTCAATTTGATTCTATTCGATTTATTAGTACATCAAATAATGTTTCTGATGTATACTGGGACTTTGGAGATGGAGGTTCAAGTAATCAAAAAAACGTTTCTCATCAGTTTAATAGTAGTGGGACATTTAATGTAAGGTATACAGGGTATTCAACATTGCATAATTGCCCTGCAACTATAGCAAAGGATGTTCATATCCTTCCTAAACCGGAAGCTGGGTTTGTGCCATCCATTGACAGTTTATGCGAGTATCCGACTAATGTAGATTATGCCAATACCACAAAAGGTGCACAAGATTATAATTGGATATTTGGAGATGGTAGTCGATCAACACAAACAAATCCAGCTCTAACTTTAACATCTGCAGGCACTTTTTATGATACATTAATAGTGTCTAATCAATTTGGATGTTTAGATACGGCTGTATCTATTATAAAAATATTTGACCCACCAAAAGCTGATGCCAGAATATCGCCACTTAATGGTTGTGTCCCATTGGAGGTATATTTTGAGAATTTATCGACTAATTACTTGTCTAGTAAGTGGGATTTTGGGAATGGTGACACAAGCAATCAATCAGATTTAACCTATTCTTATGACGTAGTCGGCTCATATTTGCCCTCGTTGATTGTATATGGAAATGCGAACTGTTCAGATACGTTTAAACTGTCGACAACAATTGATGTATATCCAAATCCAATTGCAGACTTTGATTACAGCATAGAAAATGTTCTGACAATATTCAACAACAAAAGTACTGGAGCCGATTCCTATTTATGGGATTTTGGAAATGGGGAGTCTAGTATCCAGGAAAATCCAGTATATCAATTTCCAGAAAGTGGAATTTTTAACACCTTACTTGTTGCAACAAATAATTTTGGATGTAAGGATTCGATTTCAAAATCAATAGATATCTCACAGAGTTATAATTTGTTTGTTTCCAATGCATTTTCACCTGAATTTGGAGAACCAGAAGTTCGTAAGTTCCAACCAAGAGGGATAGGGTTGGCTGAATATCAAATTTATATTTATGACACATGGGGTAATTTATTATGGGAGTCCGATAAGCTATCAAAAACAGAACCATCAGAAGGGTGGGATGGTAAAGATCCAGAAGGTAAAGATATGCCCCAAGACACCTATGTTTGGAAAGTGACGGCTAAGTTTTTAAATGGTCGAATCTGGCCAGGGAAAGTATACCCCGATGGATCGGTTAAGCGTTATGGAACAGTAACTTTAATAAGATAATGAAGATTAGAAAATTAGTCATAACATTTGTTTTAGTCATTTTTAGTATAAGTGGTTATGCCCAAGATCCATTATTTTCATCAACATTGGATAACCCGCTCTATTACAATCCAGCCACTCCAGGCATAGTAAGAGGACATGAATATAGGTTGAACTATAGAGAGCAATGGCCTGGGATACCAGCTGCTCTTCGTGCTTTTAATTTTTCATCAACACATCAGTTGAGAAATGCAGTAGGCTTAGGTTTTTTTGTTATGTCAAACATCGAAGGAGAATCTCGTTTAAAGACAGACAAACTTGAAGCTTGTATTGCTTTTCCAGTTAAGATTTCACGTTATCTTAAAATCAGTGGTGGAATAAACGTAGGGTTTGGACAAAAAAGTATCGATTGGACACGTATTGAGTTCGATGATCAGTTTGATAAATATTATGGTAAGATTTATCCAACGACTTTTTCATTTCCTGAAGAATTTCAGCGTAAGTATGGGGATTTAAGTTTGGGTGTAGCAGCTAAAGGAGCTTTGAGAAGAGGAAGAAATCAGGCAAAAGTATATGGATCGTTGGGCATAGCCATGAAACATGTGTCTGTTTTTCCTACAGCTAACTTTATTGGTAGTGATATTCGAGCAGTACCTCTAAAATATATTGTGCACGGTAATATTTGGTTTTTGGATAAAACATTAAGAAAAGGTATTGCACCAAATTTTAATATAGAAGATCAGGCTTCGATGACCACATTTAATTTTTCAACTCGAATAGTTCTTCGACCCTTCTATTTCAATGTGGGAGTAAGAAACAGAACATTCAAATTTAATCTAGAGGAATTTGATAGTTTCATATTTGGAGTTGGTTATACTAGTGAAGTAATTAATAATAATGTAACTAATATCGGTTACAGCTATGATTTTACCACGTCCAAACTTATTGGAGGAACATATGGATCTCACGAAATATCATTGAGTTACAGCTTTGACATTGATGGAAGTAGGCAGTTTGGTGGCAGGAGATCACGGCGTTCTAGAAATGACATTCAATGTCCTGCAAGTTTTGGTGGCGTATCCTATTAGATCTCTATAAAACACTACCCAACAAGCAACTATCTGTCATCGCTGGTACGCCTTATCAGTTTATCGAACCCATCGAACCCAAAATTTAAGTGTATTTATAGAGTACACCTAAGAAATTACAGGTGTCAACTTTGTGTTTTATCAAAGAGTTTTTATAACCTTAAGGTAATTTTTGGTAGTAAATTCATTACATATCATTATTACTTATAATGGGATTGAATTTAGGAATTAATCAATGAACAAACGCTATCAACCAAAAAGCATGAACAACGAATGTATTATTTTTAACTTCGGTTCTCGTTTTTGCAGATATATTATTTAATTTTGAACGCAAGTAACTTACTCATGCACAGAACACTATCTGCTCTTGTAGCCATATTTTTTGTATTACTTCAGCATTCATTAAAAGCCCAAGATTTTTATACAACATCAGGTACTACGGTTAGTATATCTGCCAA
>JAQWZS010000062.1 GCA_029253325.1 Bacteroidia bacterium | reverse complement strand
ATGGGAAATAGGAGATTCCGCTTTTTTTGAAGCTACTAGAAACTACCTCAAAAATACAGATGTGTGTTATGGTTTTGCATACACTGCAGATTTCATAGATGAGATGGAAGCTGCAAGTAATGTAGATCTTTCACTTTTTTTTGATCGTTATGTATACAAAGAAGGCTTCCCTATTTTGTCCGTGGAGTGGAATAGAATAAACGCAAAAACAATTAGTATTAATTTATCGCAAACTACTTCGCATCCATCCGTAGAATTTTTTCCTTTGCAAATCCAATTTCAGGCAAAATGGGAGGGTGGTGATAGCATTTTTACAATTGACCACAGTCAGGCTATTGAAAATATAATCTTGGATCTCGGACATAAGGTGGAAGAGTTAATCATTGATCCGAATTACTGGAATTTGGCCAGATACACCTTGTTTGAAGGGGATCATTCAGACATGTCGGCAGTATCGATTTATCCTAATCCAGCAGAACAGAAAGTAAAAGTATTCGTATTGGATAAGAAGGTAGATGCTTTAGAAATAATGGACTGTTTGGGTAGACTAGTTTCGGAATATGAAATCCTAGAGCTAAAAAATAGTACGATAGATTTAGATGTAAGTCATTTGAAGCCAGGATCCTACTTTATTAAAATTAGTGCTGAAGGTAATCAATCGACCACAAAAATGATAAAGCAATAATTTTTTAGGAGTTGATGGCATTAAGCAATTCCTCGCTTAGTGGTTTGACATTTGAGCCGAAGTGATTAATTAATTTTCCGTTTTCATCAATTAAGAATTTATTAAAATTCCAACTTACAGAAAAGTCATCTAATCCGTTGAAATTCTTGTTGGTCAACCACTGGTATATTGGATGTTGGTCATCGCCTCTAACTCGGATTTTATCTGTCAATGGAAAGGTAACGTTATAGTTTTTTTGGCAGAATTGGGCAATCTCCGAATTAGTGCCAGGCTCTTGTCCCATAAACTGATTACATGGCACCCCGATCACTTGAACATCATTGCTATGTAGTTCGTGAAGTTTTTGTAGATCAGAATACTGAGAGGTATAGCCACATTTGGATGCAACATTTACCAAAAGTATTTTTTTGCCTCTATAATCACGCATATTAATGGATTTGTTGTTATCCAAGGCAGCAATGCTAAAGTCATAAAAATTTTGAGTAAGATTACTATTTAAGGTCATTTCTTGGGTAGGTTTAGTTGCACTGGAATGATTGCAAGCAGTCAATATCAATAAAAAATTGATCAAATAAACGATGTTCATATAATTTAGAACAAATTAAAGCTCATCATAGTTTTTGGCGAATATAAAAAGTCGAGTCAGTGGTTCAATAAAAAACAATCTGTTTCAATCCGTGTTTTGATTTACAACTAACAATTACCAATGACACGCTTAAGCAGATATCTTTTTATGACACTTTCCAGTGTTTTTTTATTTGGAAACTCTAACGCACAAGTTTCATGTGATGCTGACCATAGAGTGCTACTTACAAATCGTTTGTTTACTCCATCTAATCTTACAATTTTACCAGGCGAGACAGTTGCATTTATTAATGTGGAAGGAACACACAATGTGAACGGTGTTAAAAATACAAAAACGGGAGTGTCATTCAATAACCCAGTTGATTTTTCGTTGCCTGAATCTGTTGGTAAAAATGAAGGAGTTTGTATGGGGGTCATAAAATTTGATGTCCCAGGAGTGTATAATTATGACTGTAGTATTGGCTTTAATGCTGATTTGGGGATGGTTGGGTCAATCAATGTGGATGCATTTACCATCAAAGACTTAATGATGGGTGATCCGACAACAGGAGAACCTTATCTTAAAGAGACTTTTCAGTCTACTTATGCAATGACTTATTATTTAGGGAGAGAATTAGATAGCACAGTTGATTATACCGTGTTTGTACCGAATCAAAATGCAGTAGATGCCATCAAAGAGTATATGCAGTTAGGGCAATTTGATATGTTAAGCTTTTACGATCTAAAACCTGCTTTGGAGTATCATATAGTTGAAGGAGTATACATGGCTAAGGACTTAAGCGATGGTCAAAGTTTACCAACAATGTATGGTCAAAATGTGAGTATTACCGAAGAAGACGGAGTATTACGAGTTGATGGTGCAGCTATAATTTCTACCGATTACAAGGCAAGTAATGGGGTTGTGCACATAATTGATCAAACCTTGGCACCAAGAGGTTTACCCAAGGCGTCTGTTTGGGATATTGTTGAACAAAGTCCAGATCACAACTTTTTTGAGGAGGCCATTGTTAATGTGGGTTTAAGAAACACATTAAGACAACAAGCAGAATTGGATCCTAATGGAGGAAAACCAGGTCCATTTACATTATTTGCCCCAACTGACGATGCAGTTAATGCGTTGGCTCAATCACTAGATTTGACGATTGTTGAATTCATGAATTCAAGTTTTGTCGATGACTTGGCCAATCAACATATTATCGCAGGTAGAGGTGAAAAAGAAAAATTTTATGATGGTTTAGTAGTGACCAATTTTGCTAGAGAAGATTTAACTATAGGTGTTACTCCAACAAATACATTTACGATTAATGGAATAGATATTATTGTTACTGATTTGCTAGCCTATAATGGAGTAGTCCACATTATCGATGCTGCCATACCTATTGATGTTCCTAATAAAAGTGGTACTTGTGGTACTTGGAAGCTTGAGATGTCTGACGAAAATGGAGATGGATGGAATGAGACGAATGTCTACATTCAAATAGATGGAGAGCTTTTTAGCACTCAAACACTCCCTTTTGGGTCTTCATCTGTATTTGAATTTGGTGTTGATTCCGGGTCAGTGGTCGATATATATTCATTATCACCAAACGCAAACACGTCAGGTGAGTCATACAAGATATTCGATGAGAATAATCAGGAAATTGCAGCCTCTGGTCAGAATGGTAGAGCCGTTAATTCGCTTGGTTTATTGGCTTGTGCAGAACCGTCAGATTGTGGGATGATTGAGGTGAAACTGCTAGATGGAATAGGAGAAGGATGGTTGCAAGGCTACTTGGAAGTATACAGAAATAAATCACTGTATATCACTATTCAGTTTTTTCAAGGAATGGAACAATCAACTTTTATTCCAGCTAATTATGGGGATGTATTTGATTTTGTAGCAACAGAAGGTACATTTGAGCCTAGGTTTAATTCATATGTCGTTTATGATGCTGATGGCAACACTTTAGTAGATCAAAGAAGTGATGCAAAATTTCCTGATAATGTTTATGATATAATTGCTTGTGAGGAAGATCCAGATGATGATACCAACGATGATAATGACACTACTGTAGTGGTCACCTATAAGACCACGACACTATTCCCTAATCCAGTTTCAGATAAGTTATATATTACAACAGATATGGATATTCAGCAAATAGAAATTATTAACTCTTTGGGCCAGAAGATTTATGATGAACCATTTAAGCCTGAACCCTTAGACCTATCATTGATAGAAATTGGGGCATATATCATTAAGTTAGTTAGTGCTGAAGGTCCAAATTTTTATAAAATTTCAGTCATACGTTAAGATAACCTCCTTGGTTAGGCAATTTACATTTCGAAGTTTTCATCAATTCTTCCAATGTTATACCCTTGTTTGATAACGTATTGACTTTCTTTACTTTTTTTATTCAAAAGTGGGTTGGTATGATTAAAATGGATGAAGATAATTTTATTCTTCTCAGATGGACTAAGATTTTTAAATTTCTGAAGGCTTTCTATGACAAATGGATGAGGGATATGACTAATATCTCTATTGTTGATTTCTTTGCCACTATAAAAAGTAGCGTCTAAAAAGGCATAATCTACTTGCTTAATTTCTTCAATAATATTTCTATCCCATTTCTCCCACTTATCAATATCTGGGATAAAAAGAGCACTTTTTTTAGGGCCTTTAATTCGATAGCCAACGGTTTCTGAATATTCATCTCGGTGTGGAACCAAAATGGGGGTGACACTTATGGAGTCGGATAGCGATATAGATTCATTGGGTGTCATTTGTTGGAGTGCTATGTTTTTTCGTTTAACGAGTTGATCCCATGGCCCATTATTCGATAGAAAATCCTTCATACGAGGCATTACATAAACGGGTGTATTTTTTGCGTCAGTAGCTTCTTTTCCAAGATATATTAGCCCAGTGTAATGTCCAATGTGAGCATGTGTCAGAAAAATACCATCTGTAAATTCAGAGGTATTAACTTCTTCTAATTGTGTTATGGTTTTCATTTGCGAACTGATGTCAGGAGTTGCATCAAAAAGGTAGGTTTTTTGATTTTCACCATCAATTAATCCCAATGAAACCACTTTTCTGTTTTCGTCATGGTTTTCAAAAAGTTTTTTACAACACTTTTTTTTACAACCGATTTGAGGGGATCCTGCATCTTGAACATTGCCAAGAATGACTAGGGAAGTAGTTTGTTTTTCTAGTGATTTTTGCTGGCTTTGTTTGGTAGAATTTTTTTCACAAGAGAAAAAGAAGACACTTATTATGGCGAGGTATTTAATCATTTTATGAGTAAATTTAACTAGGCGAGAATATATTTAATATCGAATGTACAAAATCATAAGGGATTAATTGTCCCAGATAAGTATAGATAAATAGATGATTTTCTTAATTTAGCATCTTGAAATTATCAAAACAATCATTAATAACGTTTTTACTAGTTTTATACTCATTCACTGGTTATGGTCAGGTTATAGACCATTGGGAGACAGTTGTTTACAACACTGACCAATGGAGCTATTTTGTTGGAAATAGCGAACCCAACTCAAACTGGACAAACACTAGTTTTAATGCTTCAAGTTGGTCAAAAGGATCAGGTGGAATTGGTTACGAAGACGAGGATGATAACACCATTATACCTCGAACAAGATCGCTATATATTCGAACCAATTTTACTCTTGTAGATGCTTCTGTGATTAAATATATTATTCTTAATGCAGATTATGATGATGCATTTGTAGCATACCTTAACGGCACTGAAATAGCTCGTAATAATATTGGTAATGTTGGAGTTAGGCCTAGTTATAATACCTACGCTGACACCTATCATGAAGCTAATTTATATCAAGGTGGTTTACCAGAAGATTATATATTCAACGAAGCGGAATTTAAATCACTTATCAGCAGTGGTACAAATACACTGGCTATTCAAATACATAATAATTCACCATCATCCTCCGATTTGAGCAGTAACTTTTTTCTATCTTTAGGAATTAGTGATCAAAGCAAAAATTATCGTGAAAATCCAAGTTGGTTTCAATCTCCTATTGGACCTCAAGTTTCATTGTTAGATGTGAAGCTACCCATTGTAGTTATCACAACAGAAAATAATATAGAAATTCAGAATGAACCAAAGGTAACAGCACAGATGGGAATTATCAATAATGCTCCTGGTGTAGGAAATAGTATCACAGATGCTTTCAATGAGTATAATGGGGCCATTGGAATCGAAATACGTGGGGCTTCCTCTCAAAATTTTCCCAAGAAAAACTATAGTTTGGAAACACGAAATGCAGATGGTAGCAATAGCAATGTCTCTATTTTTGGGATGCCATCTGAAAATGATTGGGTATTACATGGACCATTTAGCGATAAGTCTTTATTGCGAAATGTATTGGCTTACCACATGGGAGAATCTACCAATAGATATACGCCTCGCACTCAATTGTGTGAACTACTTGTCAATGGAGATTACCGTGGGGTATATATGTTTACAGAGAAGTTGAAAAGGGATAAGAATCGGGTTGATATTGCCAAATTAAAATCAAATGATATTTTGGGAGAAGAGCTTACTGGAGGATATCTTTTCCAAATTGACCGAGACGATGTAAGTACCGAATTAGATGGGTGGCAGACCAATTCATCCCCTAAAAAATTTGTAGCCTTTCATGACCCTTCTTATGAGGAACTTGTCGATGTTCAACGGCAATATCTTGAAGATTATTTCACGAGTTTTGAAGAGACTATGAGTGGGAGTCAATACATGACAAATTATGTTAATTACATTGATGAAAGTTCTTGGGTAGATTACTTTTTGGTGACAGAAGTTGCCAAACATATTGACGCATTTAAGCTCAGTTTTTATATGCATAAGAAAAAATCTTCTAATGGAGGTAAGATTCATTTCGGACCGCTTTGGGATTTCAATTTGGGCTTTGGTAATTTTGATTTTGCGTGTTCACCAACCCCTCAAGGATGGTCTTATGAGTTTCAAGGAACTTGTGACTACTCTCAACCATTTTGGGTGAAGAGGCTTACGAATATCCCAGATGTATCAAACCGTATTAATTGCCGATGGAATCAGCTAAGGAAGGGTCCACTTCATACCGATAGTTTGATGCAATTAATCGATGATAGAATCGCAAATATGGGGGATGCTCCTAGTCGCAATTTTGATCGATGGAATGTATTGAATAACTATGTTTGGCCTAATTTTTATGTTGGTGAAACCTATCAAGATGAAATAACATATCTCAAGTTATGGTTAAAGGACAGGTTGGATTGGATGGACGAAAACATGATTGGCGAATGTACCATTTCGAATGTTGAAGTGCCATCGACATTATATTCTCCAATTGAGTTATTTCCTAATCCTGCAAGAGAATATTTGTATGTTGATATTGATTATGCAAACTTATCTAACATGCATTTGATAATAAAAAATCCATTAGGAGAGTTAGTGCTTGAGGATGATTTTCAGAGTAATGTACATAGACTAGATATCTCTAAATTGCCATCAGGGCTTTACACGGTAAATGTTTTACGAGGTAATTATGTATTAGGCACTAAGACTTTGGTGATTCAATAGATTATCAAAATTACATTAATGAAAATTTGTAAGATTAATTGAGCTTGATGAATTTTTTTCTATTACGAATATAGATTTGTCCAATAGGTACTTCTTTTAACTCCCTGCCTAAAATATCATATATTTTATTATTCATGATAATGGTCCTTTTTAATTCTTCAATACCAGCTGTTTTGGTTTGGTCAACCCCACTATTGTTGTGAATAAATGTCCACCTTCCATAAGGCGTACCTGAGGGATATGTATCTATCTTCCAATATAGTTGATCTTCAAAAAGACAATTAATTGACGCACCACTAAGAGGCAAACCTTGATTAATATACCAGTTATCCAAATTAGCAGAATCATTTACTAGATGCACTTTAACATTTATTGTATCAGTAATTGACCAATCTATGTCGAAATTTGCAAATGCATCATTTACTATATTAAGTTGATTTAAAATATTGCCTTGTTGATCTGAGAACTCCCAATTAAAATTGTTTTCTGATCGTGGGTGAATCATATATTGACCTGAATGGTAAATACTAATAGAGGTTTCTTGCGAACCCACATTTACAGACATACCTAACTGATCACATGGAACAGCTGTTATTACTTGTGCTTGTGTTGTTTGGAATAGTCCAAAAACGATAATTAATGATGCAAAAATCTTTTTCATTAATAAATAATTTATTACAATGTTAGACTTAAAAAGTTAAAACTAATTCACGCTTAGGG
>JAQWZS010000051.1 GCA_029253325.1 Bacteroidia bacterium | reverse complement strand
ATGTAATTTCTGTAGGCGAGGTATTCAATTTAAAAGAACCACACGAACTAGATTCAGCTAAATTACGTAAAGCAATTGTCGAGTATGGAATTGGAAGTATGTTAAATGTTGGAGGACATGCATACACCCTTGAGCATTGGAATGATATTATAAGAACGATTCAGTCGATTGCTACAACAGAAACTAATCACGGTGTTCCGATTATTTACGGGATAGATGCAATTCATGGAGCAAATTATTTATTGGGAGGAACGTTGTTTCCTCAGCCTTTGGCTCAAGCTGCTACGTTTAATCCTGACATGGCAAAACAAGCTGCAGCAATGACTGCTTATGAAACACGAGCGTCTGGTATTCCGTGGAATTTTTCTCCAGTTTTAGATGTTGCTCGTCAGCCTCTTTGGAGTAGAGTTTTTGAAACGTATGGTGAAGATGTATATCTCTGCAAAAAAATGGGAGTTGCAACTATAGAAGGATATCAGGGGGATGACGCTTCTGACCCATATCGTGTGGCTAGTTGTATGAAACACTTCTTAGGTTACAGTTGGTCATTTACTGGCAAGGATAGAACAACAGCATATATTCCTGAGACTCAATTGAGGGAATATTTCTTACCTACTTTTGAGGCAGCAATTGATGCGGGTTCATTGAGTGTAATGATCAACTCAGGTGATGTTAATGGAATTCCTGTACATGCCGATAAACGCATTTTGACTGACTTACTTCGAACAGAGCTTAAGTTTGATGGTGTTGCAGTAACGGATTGGGAAGATATTATCAAACTTCATCAATTTCATAAAGTTGCTCCAACCATGAAGGAAGCGGTTAAAATGGCAATTAATGCGGGTATTGATATGAGCATGGTTCCCAATGATTACGAATTTTCTGATTTATTGTTGGAATTGGTTAATGAGGGGGAAGTTCCCATGTCAAGAATTGATGAGTCGGTTCGAAGAATCCTAGTTATGAAGCAACGTTTAGGATTATTTGAGGATCCTTTTACTCCAGATAATCATAAGTACCCATTGGTGGCCTCAGATAGTTTTGTAAATCATAGTTATCAAATTGCAGCAGAAGCAATTACACTGCTAAAAAATTCTAATGGAGTTCTACCTATTTCAGCAGACAAAAAAGTATTTGTTACAGGACCTATGGCTAATTCTTTAACTATGATTAATGGTTCGTGGGGTAGAACATGGCAGGGTACAGATGAACAATGGGATGACACAACTAAAAATACGATTTTAGGTGCAATACAGGCAAATTTCACTGATGTTACCTTTGAACAAGGTTGTGATATAGATACACTCATTCAAGAAAAAATAGCTTACAATAAAGCTCAAAATTCAGATTTAATTATAGCATGTATGGGTGAGTTTCCTTCTACTGAAAAGCCTGGTGATATTCATTCATTAAATCTTGAAAGAGCTCAGGTAGAATATGTTAAAGGGTTAGCAAAATTGGGTAAGCCAATCGTATTGGTTCTTGTTCAAAATAGAGCTCGTGTCATTCATGAAATTGAACCATTGTGTGAGTCCATAGTTTTAGCATATCAGCCTTCAGAAAATGGTTCGGATGCATTAGCAGATGTTTTATCTGGAGAAATTAATCCAAGCGGCAAACTGCCCATTACCTATCCAAAACATACAAATTCATTAATATTATATGATCATAAGTATACTGATCAGTTAAATATAGATTTCGGATTAGAAGCTTTTGATCCCGAGTATGAGTTTGGGCACGGCTTGAGTTATACAGATTTTGAATACTCAGATTTGATAGTTAATAAAGATAATAATGAATCAATAACTATTTCTATAAATGTCAAAAATACAGGGCTGCGTGATGGTAAGGAGTCAGTTTTAGTATTTGTGTCAGATTTATATGCAAGAATAACGCCCTCTGTAAAGAGACTAAGAGCTTTTAATAAACAAATGATCAAAGCTGGTGAGACTATTAAGCTTGAATTTGTAATTGAAAGAGATGAATTAGCTTTTGTAAATAGCAATAACCAATGGGTTACAGAGCCTGGTGACTATATGATCAGTGTAGGAGGGTTAACCGAAAACATCAATCTATAAAGCTATGTTTATTTTTCTTGAAATATACGGATGTAGTCAACATGCATTCGCTGTGGGAATTTAGTTGTTGCATCAGGATATCCTGGCCAATTACCTCCAACGGCAATATTGAAGATAACAAAGAATTTTTCATGGAATGCAGACATTCTAGATGGTGAAATATCGACGGTAGAATAAAGAATATCATCGCGATACCAACGAATGTTTTTATCATCCCAGATGATTGAAAATACGTGAAATTCTTCTGAGAAATCACTGCCCGAAAGTGTGTTACTATTTCCATATTCAGCGTGATCGTCATTTATTCCCCAATGTAGAGTTCCATGCACAACTCGGTCTGAATTCCCAGGTTTTGTGCCACCCACAAGCTCCATGATATCAATTTCGCCGCAGTTAGGCCATGAGACAGATGTAATATTATCTCCTAGCATCCACAATGCTGGCCAAATACCTTGACCTTTTGGAAGTGCTGCTCGAATATCAACTCTTCCATATTGAAATGATCGTTTGTTTTGAGTGGTTATACGTGAAGAAGTATAGTTTCTTGTATCGTAAATTTGTTGTCGGGCTGTTATTGTTAAAAAACCATCTCTAACTATTGTATTGTCTTTTAGATAGTATTGAGATTCATTGTTTCCCCATCCATTACTTCCAGTTCCTATTTCAAAATTCCAATCATTATCATTCAATGCTTCCCCTTCAAATTCGTCACTCCAAACCAAATTATAACCATCATAATTTGTTGGAGTAGTATATCCATAGAGAGGGATGCCATTTTCGTCGGTCTTAGACTCCATATCAACACGAACGGTCTCTATTTTTTGTATGTATTTGTCTGGGGTGATGTGTGCTCTTACTCGAATCGTATAAGTGCCAGAATTTCTGAAGGTATGACTAGCTTTTCCCTGTACATCTTCAACTTTTTCACTTTCTTCACCATCCTCAAAATATATAGTAAAATAATTTTCGCCATCAGCTGAAGCGTTCAGGTTAACTAATCCTTCGACTGTTTCTGATTGAGTGATTATTGTTTGAAGATTAGTAGGAAGTAGGTCTGTTTCTGCTGGTTTATCATCACACGAACTCACTGATAAAAAGATAAGAAGATATGCTAAAAATCGATTATACATTTTGGGTTGAAATAGCTAAAGTGTTAAAATATAAATTTGTTGAGGTCTATTGTTCTGTATGTTTTATTAACTATGATGTCTACAAAACCTACGAGCATATTGAGTAACATCTTAAATACTCAGTGATAGACCTTTTAAAATAAACAACAATTATTTATTTGACGTAAATTTTTTAAGTTACAAGAGCAAATATAAATAAATTGCTTATGGTAAAAAAAACTATAAGTAATTTTTGCGTCAAATTTTGAATGGAAGAATATATTATTATTAAAAAAATAACTAACCTAGCTAATTCCTCCTCGTTCTACTTCTTTGTTGATCTTGATGAGCATGCCTTGTAAGGCTTTGCCTGGACCTACCTCTGTAAATGTAGTGGCACCAGAAGCAATCATATTTTCTACGGACTGCGTCCATTTAACGGGAGCAGTCAGTTGAGCTATAAGGTTACTCTTAATACGTTCAATATCTGTTTCAGCAGTAGAACTCACATTTTGATAAATGGGGCAGGAGGGGGTATTGAATTGGGTCGCTTCAATGGCTTTAGCCAATTCTTCTCTTGCGGGCTCCATTAGTGGAGAGTGAAATGCACCACCAACAGGTAGTTTTAAGGCTCTTCTAGCTCCTTTCTGTGTCAATATTTCACATGCTTTAACTATGCCAGCATTGGTACCGGATATTACCAGTTGTACAGGGCAGTTATAGTTTGCTGCAACAACAATTTCGTCAATTTGTTGACATACTTCTTCAATGATTTGATCCTCTAGACCAATGATTGCAGCCATGGTACTTGGATTTATTTCGCAAGCTTTTTGCATGGCTTGAGCACGAATGGCAACTAACCTTAGTCCGTCTTCAAAGCCTAATGTGTTATTAGCAACTAATGCGGATAATTCTCCCAAACTATGACCTGCTACCATATCTGGTTTAAAATCAGGAAGTGTTTTGGCTAAGATAACAGAGTGAAGAAATACAGCAGGTTGAGTAATATTAGTTTGCTTTAGTCCTTCTGCAGTTCCTTCAAACATTTCTTTAGTAATTTCAAACCCTAATACTTCATTTGCTTTATCAAACAGAAGCTTGGCTTTATTATTTGAGTTATAAAGTTCATGTCCCATTCCTACAAATTGGGCTCCTTGTCCAGGAAATATAAATGCGTTCATTTTTTATTTTTTAATGGTCTGATCTCTACCAGGACCAACAGATATGATGCTAATTGGTGTATTGATTTGTTGTTCAATTGCTTGAATGTAATCTTTAAAAGTTTTTGGAAGTATTGAATGTTCCTTGATCTGTGTGATATCTTCTTGCCAACCAGGATGAGATTCGTATTGAGACTTGAAATTATCTGCATTCAAATCAAAAGGTACTTCATTGGTTTGCATTAAATCACCCTTATAACTAGTGCCAACTAATACTTCGTCAAAACCACTTAAACAGTCAGCTTTCATCATACATAGTTCATCTACACCACTGAGCATTATGGCATATTTTAGGGCTACTAAGTCAAGCCAACCAGTTCGTCTGGGTCTACCAGTAGTGGCACCATATTCATTGCCTACATCACGAATTCGTTGTCCAATTTCATTATCAAGCTCAGAGGGAAAAGGTCCTCCACCAACTCGGGTACAGTATGCCTTAAAAATACCTATGACTTTATTGATATGCTTGGGAGCTATTCCAAGTCCAGTAGATACACCACCAACAGTGGTATTGCTTGAGGTGACAAACGGGTATGATCCGAAATCAATATCAAGCATACTTCCTTGAGCACCTTCTGCAAGAATTTTATCATTATTCACAATGTGCTCATTAATTAGGTACTCGCTATTTACAAATTTGAATTTACGAAGCCTTTCTACAGCTGAGAAAAATTCTTTTTCCATGCTTGCAAGATCAAAATCAGTAAATCCAAACTGCTCTACTAGTTGGAGCGATCGTTTTTTCTTTTCGTGATAATTTTGTTCAAAGTTTGGAGAAAATATCTCACCAATTCGTAGGCCACCACGACCAATTTTTTCTCGATATGTTGGTCCTATACCACGTAGTGTACTACCTATTTTTTTGTCGCCTTTACTCCACTCACTTGCAGCGTCCAAAATTTTGTGTGTTGGCATGATGATATGTGCTTTGTAGGAGATTCTTAAATTCTTCATTACATCAGCACCCGCTGCAACTGTACGATCTATTTCAGCCATAAATAGCACAGGGTCAATAACGACACCATTACCAATGATATTTACACAATTTTCATGAAAGATTCCCGATGGGATTGTATTCAATACATGCTTAATTCCATTAAATTCCAGCGAATGACCTGCATTAGGTCCACCTTGGAATCGTGCAACTACATCATATCTTGGGGTAAGGTAGTCTGCAATTTTACCTTTTCCTTCATCTCCCCATTGGAGTCCTAATAATACGTCTACCATTTATTTTAAATCTACAACTTTTACTTGATTATCACAGTTCATACATAGTCCGTGTTTATCTACTTTTGGGTTTCCATAGAGATTTAGGGAGTGTCTCGATACTTCAAAATTGAGCAATTCAGCCATTTTAGAGGTGATATGTTGAATACGAGGATCACAAAACTCCATTACCTTACTACATGTGTTACATATGATGTGATCGTGCTGTTTATAGCCATAAGCTTGCTCAAATTGAGCCATATTCTGTCCAAATTGATGTTTGATCACCAAACCGCATTCTTGTAGAAGATCAAGAGTATTGTAAACTGTAGCTCTACTTACGTGATAATTTCTGTTTTTCATTTGAATGTAAAGTGTATCCACATCGAAATGTTTCTTATTACTATAAATTTCATCAAGAATGGCATATCTCTCAGGGGTTCTACGCTGACCTTTTTTTTCTAAATAGGCTGTAAAGAGTTGCTTAACGTCTTGTTTTATAGTTTCTAAATCTTCCATCTTGTTTTAGTTAGAGTCGTTTTCTAAAGTGACTCTGCTTACTTTAATATATTGGTCTATCCCACTCAATTCATTCATTAATTGTTCTAAGTGATATTTATCAGATACATTTACTTTTAAATTTCCTATAAATGTTCCATCCAATGATTCAAAACTGATGGATTTCATGTTTACTTTCAACTGTTTGGAAATAATGTCAGTAACTTTACTTACGAGACCTAGCGAATCAATGCCTGATATTTCTACCGTTGCTTCAAAATATTCAGAAGAAATTGTTTGATTAGCCCATCTAGCTTTAATAATTCGATATCCATATTTGGACATCAGATTTTGGGCATTTTTACAATTAGTTTGATGGATCTTAACTTCCCCGCCAACGGTAATAAAACCTACAACTTGATCTCCAGGAATAGGGTGACAACAAGCAGCAAGTACATAGTCAAAATCAATGGATGCATCTCCAATAATAAGTTCTTTTGATGGATTTGTTCCTTCTGTTTTTGTTACACGACGATTTGTACCTGGTTTGTGTACTGATTTTGTTTCAACTAAAATCTCTTGTAGTTTGATTTTTTCCTTGTCTAGCGTTCCAGCACCAATTTTAAAAGTGAGTTCCAATTCATCTTCAACATCAAAAAAACTAACAAGTTTATTTAAATTTTGAGTTGTGTATTCAAATCCTGCATTCCGCATTTTTCGAGCTAAAGACTCTTTGCCAATGGAAGCAACAGCTCTTTTTTCATCTTTTAGACTTTGTTTTATTTTGTTCTTTGCTTTGGATGTCTTCACAAAGCTTAGCCAGTCTTTATTAGGTTTTTGTTTAGCTGAGGTAAGAATTTCGATTTGATCACCATTTTGAATCTCGTAACTTAAGGGAACTAATTTTCCATTGACTTTTGCACCGAGGCATTTTGCACCAACTTCTGTGTGAATATCGAATGCAAAATCGAGTGAGGTAGATCCTTTAGGAAGTTTTTTTAAGAGCCCTTTTGGGGTGAATGCAAAAACTTCTTTAGCATACAAATTCATTTTGAATTCGTCTAAAAAATCTAGTGCGTTGCTCTCGGGATTTTCTATAATCTCTCGAATTTGCTCCAGCCATGTGTCTAGACCATTGCTAGATTCTTGGGTGTTTTTATGCTGTTTGTACTTCCAATGTGCTGCATATCCTTTCTCAGCAATTGCATCCATTCGTTTACTTCGAATTTGTACCTCTACCCATTGCCCTCTGGGCCCCATCACAGTTGTGTGTAAACTCTCATAGCCATTACTTTTAGGTATACTAATCCAGTCTCTTAAACGTTCTGGGTTAGGTTTGAATATACTGGTTATTATAGAGTAGACATTCCAACAGTCCATTTTTTCATCCTCAGGTTCACTATCCAAGATAACTCGAATGGCAAAAAGATCGTAGACGTCTTCGAACTCCAATTTTTTTGCAACCATTTTGGAGTAAATACTATAGATAGATTTAGGTCTTCCTTTTATTTCGTATTTAATGCCTAGTTCTTCTAATTCTAGTTTAATAGGTTTAATGAATGATCGAATGTATCTATTTCTTTGTTCTCTAGTAGCATTTAATTGATGCTTTAGGTCTTGATAGAGAGCTGGTTGTGTGTACTTTAAAGAAAGGTCTTCTAACTCTGTTTTGATAGCATATAATCCTAGTCGGTGTGCTAGCGGTGCATATATAAAGTTAGTCTCGGATGCGATTTTAAGTTGTCCTTTGTCACTCATGTGTTCTAGTGTTCTCATATTATGCAGTCTATCACACAATTTTATGAGAATGACCCGTACATCATTAGCCATGGTCAACAACATTTTTCTGAAATTTTCGGCTTGAGGTGAGTGAGTGTCGTAAACGCCTGATATTTTAGTTAGACCATCAATTATGTTAGCCTCTTTATGACCAAATTCCTTACTTATTTCTTCTAAAGTGACGTCTGTGTCCTCTACCACGTCGTGCAATAGTGCACATACTATGGATGTTGTCCCTAATCCAATTTCTTCAGCTGCAATTCTAGCTACAGCTATTGGGTGATATATATATGGTTCTCCTGATTTTCTTCGCATTTGGCTATGGGATACCATAGCTTTCTCAAATGCTTTTCGGATAATAGTTATATCACCTTTTTCCCTTGACCACTTTGATACCCTTAGTAGCTGTCGGTACTTACTTACAATTTCTTTATTTTCTAATAAATTTTCGTTTTTCACGGTTCAACAATCTAATACGAAGTTATAATAAGTATTTTGGGTTTCTTCCTTGATAGATTTAATTTTTTATTTAACGACATCAATTTATAAAAAAAGGAAGTAATGAGTTACTTCCTTTTTTTGTTTCTCATATTAAACTTATCGAATAAGTGTAATGGTACCGGTGTAGTTATAGACTTCATCGTTAAGAGCGGTAACATTGAGTTGGTAAGCATACACATCTTGTTGAGCAGGCTCACCTTTGTACATACC
>JAQWZS010000045.1 GCA_029253325.1 Bacteroidia bacterium | reverse complement strand
AAAAAAGTCCCGCCGTTAAGCGAGACTCTTTTATTGTTTTAGTTGCGGGAACAGGACTCGAACCTGTGACCTTCGGGTTATGAGCCCGACGAGCTACCACTGCTCCATCCCGCGATAATTGAATGCAAAGATAAGCACAATAAAAATACCTGACAAACCTATTTTAAGTAAGAATTATATTGTCAAGAAGGCGAACGCCTTCATAGTTTACCGCAGTTAGGGCAACTAATTTTTTGTTTTCGTATGTTTCAACTCCCTTTAATGTGTCGGTTTCTGCTACAACTAGATAGTCTAGTTTTGCATTATCATACTTAAGAATATGTTTTTTAGCCAAATCAATGCTTTTGCTGAGACCAATTTCGCGAAAGTTGTTTTTAATTAACCTTAAAGATTCATTTATAAACGCTGCTTTTTTTCTTCCGTTGTCTGATAGTCGAACATTTCGAGAACTCATTGCTAATCCGTTAGGTTCACGCTTTATGGGAACAACACAAATTTTAGTGTTTAGTGATGTGATATTAACTAGTTTTTTAACAACAACTGTTTGTTGAAAATCCTTCTGACCAAAATAAGCCCTGTGGGGTTTTATCTGATCAAAGAATCGATAAATTACATTGCATACTCCTTGAAAGTGTCCAACCCGACTTTTGCCTTCAAAGACTATATCGAGTCCGATTAAATCAAAGTTTTGCTGAGTGTAAGATGGTGGATATACTTCTTCAACAGTGGGTAAAAACAGAACATCACAACCAATATCAATTAATAGTTCGATGTCTTTTTCAATGGGTTTGGGGTATTTTTCTAGGTCATTTGATTCCCCAAATTGTGTGGGGTTTACAAATATGCTGCAGATGCTCATATCGCAATCAGTGCAACTCTCCTTGATTAACGAGATGTGTCCCTCGTGGAGTGCACCCATCGTTGGCACAAAACCAACAATTTGATTAGGACTTCTTCTTTGTTTGTCATCAAGGAGCCTTTTAAGGTCAATAAAGCGTTTAATTATATGCATCTATATACAAAAAAAATACTAAATATACAATAGTTCTGCGTTATAAAATTAATGCAAAGCCACTGTATCTTTGCAATTGTAAAAAAATAAATCATTTTATGGATAACACACAGGAAAGAAAAAAAATACTATTTATTTCTTCAGAAATGAGACCTTTCTTAGATGGAGATACCCCGTTAGCAGAAATTGCTCGATATCTTCCACAAAAAATTCAAGAAAAAGATAATGAGGTTAGAATATTAGTTCCTCGATTTGGTGTTATTAATGAGCGAAGAAATAGGTTGCATGAAGTCGTGAGGTTGTCTGGTATGAACATCACCATTGATGACAATGATAACCCGTTAACCATAAAAGTTGCTTCTATTCCAAATACGAAAATGCAAGTGTATTTTTTGGACAACGAAGACTTTTTTCAACGAAAATTTGTTTATAACGACGAAAATGAAGAGTTTTTCTCTGACAACGATGAACGTACAATCTTTTTTTGTAAAGGAGCACTAGAAACAGTAAAGAAATTAGGATGGTATCCAGATATTATTCACTGCCAAGGTTGGATGACCAGTTTGATTCCACTTTATTTAAAGACACTATACAAAGACGAGCCTGTTTTTTCTAATTCTAAAGTTATTTATTCTGTTTATGAGAATGACTTTAAAGAGGATCTTGGAGAGGATTTTATGAGAAAAGCGAGCTTAAATTATATTGAAGATGACAAGTTGGAGCCTTTTTCGAAGGCAGACTGTTCAAGCATGCATATCGGAGGGATAATGCACGCAGATGCTGTTGTTAAGTGCGATTCTGTGGATGACGAAGTGAATCAAAAATTAGATTCGTGCGAGAAACCAATATTGAATCATTCTAACGATCAAATAGCAGACAATTATCTCGATTTTTACAACTCCCTGTTATCAGAAGAGTAATATTTCCGTGAAGAATTTTTTTACAAATATGAGAACTAGGGGGTATTTACCCCTCTTTCTTTTGTTAGTTGTTTTTTCTTGTAAAAAAGAATCAACAAACATTGGGTTGGATTTGATCGGTGACGAGTCCTTGGCAAACGCCATTAACGTAGAGTATCGAAACCTTTCTTTTCGTACTGTTTCGGATGATACTTTTACAGTTAACGGCTTAAGTTCTAGCTTGCTTGGAATAATTAATGACCCTGTTTTTGGAGAAAGTAAGGCAAGCTTGGTTGTTCAGCCCCAATTGACCGAAACAGGAATCAATTTAAATGGAAATACGATAGATTCTGCCCAGCTTAACTTAGTCTTTGACCTTTATCAATCCGTTGACGAGGGAACTAGAATTACGAATTATGAGTTAAATTACGGTGATGTTGAGAGTGAGTTGGTTATAGATATATACAAGTTGGGTGAAGACTTATCGGACGACATTTATTTTAGCAACTATACCCCCAGCCTTGGACCCAAAGTAGGCGAGTATATCGGTAAATTTGATTTGGATAGCGTAAATAGAGAAATTGACGGAGAGGTTGTTACGCTTTCACCCAGAATGACCATTAAGCTCGACAACACATTAGGTCAAGAAATTTTAGATTACGATGAAACAACACTTAGCTCTAATGATAACTTTATTGAAGCAATGAAAGGGTTGGTGTTAATTCCTCGATCTATTGTGTCTGGTGACGGAGCGATAGTTGCCGTGGAGGCGTTAAATACCCGATCCAGTTTAGATTTGTTTTACTCAGACTCTATTCAACTAGCAATTCCTTTAGGGGTGAGCTCAAAACGAGTTAACTTCTTTGAAACAACACACACACCAGCTATTGAAGAGCAAAAGACAGGGGTTGGACGTTTTGATATCACATATGTTCAGTCACTGGGCGGAACAAAGGTAAAAATAGACGTCCCTCAGTTAGATTCCATTATAAAACTTTCAGAGAACATTGTTATTAATGAGGTTAAACTTGAAATCTCACCAGATACATCATTAAATTTCAATGGAAATTTTGAACAAGCACCAAGACTTTGGCTGTTGACCCCTGACACATCAAACCTAAACCAATCAATGACCTCCTTTTTGGATGTTAATGACGTGCGGTTTTCGGAATCATACTATAATGCAGGCTCAAACAGTTACACGTTTTATTTTAACAGATACTTACAACAATTACAACAAACGTACCGTTCAACAGGGAGAAACGAGTTTAATTGGTTTTACCTAAGTGTGCCCAAAGACTTCCCAATTACACCTCATCGAGTTATATTAGATTCTGACGCGATGTCTGGAACAGTAAAATTAAGTGTAAAGTATACAAAACTGAATTAGTTATTATTCGTTAAAGATTTAGTCATGTTTGATATAAAACTTGCTTCCAAACAACACAGTAACCACAAAACTATCGTTAAAATAGGAGACGAGTTTGTGGGTAAAGAAGAATTGTGTCTGATTGCTGGTCCATGTGCTGTGGAGTCAGAAAAACAGTTAGACGAAATAGCTAAGGGTATTTCAGATCTGGGAATTAAATTTATGCGAGGAGGAGCCTATAAGCCTAGAACCTCTCCATATGCATTCCAAGGTTTAAAAAAGGAGGGTTTAAAACTGTTAAAAGAAGCCTCTAAAAAGTACGATTTAAAAATAGTAACGGAAGTTTTAGACACAACGCTAATTGAAGAAGCATATCCCTATGCTGATGTTTTTCAAGTAGGCTCAAGAAATGCCAAGAACTATCAGTTTTTAAAAGAATTGGGAAAAATGGACAAACCAATTTTATTAAAAAGAGGAATGTCAAGTACGGTTAATGAATGGTTGTTGGCGGCAGAATACATATTGTTGGGAGGTAATGAAAATGTTATACTATGCGAGCGAGGAATTCGAACATTTGATACTTCTCTGAGAAACACAATGGATATTGCAGCTATTCCTCTAGTAAAAGAATTAAGTCATTTGCCCGTGATAGCAGATCCAAGTCAAGGAACGGGTAAGCGAAGTCTTGTCACCCCCCTTTCCTTAGCCTCAATTGCTGCAGGAGCTGATGGCGTTATGATTGAGGTTCATCATGAACCAGAGGAGGCGTTGTCAGATGGATTCCAGAGCATGTACTTAAATTCGATGAAGGAGTTCACAGTAAAAATTAGAGAACAAGCCAAGCTGTCTAATCGAACATTAAACTTAAACACCCTTACTCAAACCGTATGAAACTAGCTATTGTAGGGGCGACAGGTATGGTAGGCCGAACTATGCTTGAAGTGCTTAACGAGAGGAATATAGACTTTGATGAACTTCATCTTGTTGCTAGTGCTTCAAACAGAGGAAAAACCTTAAACTTCAAAGGAAAAGAGTATTCTCTTATAACGCTCGAAGATGCCATAAAGCTAGATTTAGACTATGCACTTTTTTCAGCTGGCGGACAAATATCATCGGAATGGGCCCCAATATTTGCTCAACACAACACCGTAGTAATCGATAATTCTTCAGCTTGGAGAATGGATGAAAGCTGTCCATTGGTTGTTCCACAGGTTAATCAAAATACCGTTAAAGAGAATAAAATAATAGCTAACCCTAATTGCTCAACTATTCAGATGGTTTTAGCCCTTTCGGGTTTACACAAAACATACAAAATCAAAAGATTGGTGATATCTACTTACCAATCGGTAAGTGGAACAGGTAAGGACGCAGTTCAACAAATGGAAGACGAACGAAATAAAGGTGTTTCGTCTAACATGGCATATTTGTATCCCATAGATCAAAACTGTATACCCCATTGTGACGTTTTTTTAAGTAACGGTTATACTAAAGAAGAAATGAAGCTTGTTCACGAGACACGAAAAATATTAAATGCTCCTCAAATACAAATTACTGCGACAGCAGTAAGGGTACCCGTAGTGGGAGGTCATTCTGAATCGATAAATGTGGAGTTTGAAAACGATTTTGAGATGAGTGATGTTAGAAGAATTTTGGATGAAACAGAGGGCTTGGTTTTAATAGATAATCAAGAGGAAAATCAATACCCTATGCCACTATTTGCAAAAGATAAGGATGATGTCATGGTGGGAAGGCTCAGAAGAGACGAGTCTCAACCAAAAGCATTAAACATGTGGGTTGTTGCAGACAACCTTCGTAAAGGTGCTGCTACAAATGCAGTAGAAATATTAGAAGGACTTTTAAAAAAATAAATTATGCCTACTGGTTTTTATTCAATACCCATAGCTCAAATAACGAAACAGACAGATCATGCAGTTAGCATAACACTTGATGTTCCTCCGTTAATGGCACCATTATTTTCTTATGATTCTGGGCAGTACCTTACCGTAAGTGCTGTCGTTAATAACGAGGAAATTAGAAGGTCTTATTCGATGTGCTCATCACCCATTACAGGTGAAAAAATCACCATAGCAATCAAAAAAGTGGATGGGGGTAGAATGAGTAACTACTTAAATAACGAAGTTAGTGTCGGGGACAAACTTGAAGTAATGCCACCATTGGGTTCTTTTGTGTTAGGCGAAGACGCTCAAAAAGCAAAAAATATTGTTCTTTGGGGAGGAGGAAGTGGCATAACGCCTTTATTAAGCATTATTAAAACAGCATTAGTTAATTTACCAGAATGTAAATGCTTGTTGATATACGCAAACCGTGACGAGGACAACATCATCTTTAATAAAGAATTAGATTCATTAGCAGAAACCTACGGTGGGCGATTCTCAGTTATTTATTCTTTAGATAATCCCAAAACGGATTGGCTAGGAATGTCTGGTTATCTAACTCATGAATCGGTGTCTGAAATCACCCGTAAAGAATTGGGTTTAAATTACCCAACAGCCCACTACTACACTTGTGGTCCTCGACCAATGATGGATATCGTTGTTGAAGGGTTAAAATCAATTGGCGTAAAAGACGACAATATTCACACAGAGTACTTCACAGCAACACCAAAGAATCAAGTTGCTGAGGAAGAGCACCCTGTAGAAAATCAAGAAATTTCTGAAAGAACAATACAAATTGAGGTTTTTGGTCAAAATAGAGAAGTTACAGTAAAGACCGATCAAACCATATTGGAGGCAGCTCAAGATGCTGGTATGGACCCACCTTATAGTTGCACCGTGGGTGTTTGTACTACGTGTAGGGCTAGATTAAGGTCAGGTAAAGCTAGTATGGACGAGAGAGAAGGTCTGAGTGACTCAGAAATTGAAGAAGGTTTTGTGTTAACCTGTCAAGCCCATCCATTAACAGATGATGTTGATTTAGTCTTTGAATAAAGTTTAAGCAGATATTCTTACCTCAAAAGAATCTTCATTCTTTTTTATAGTTAAACCTTCATCATAATAAATACCCATGTCGTGTTTTGGAACTTTATAGTCTGAAAAACCCGCTTGAGCCATAAATTCTCTTAATTCTTTTTCAGAAGAGAAAACCTCTTCGTGGTGCGATCTCAAAGGAGAAGTTTTTTCGCTATCTGGATTCGCTTTATAGTTTTCCAACATTCCTTTAATTTTTTCTAAGTATGCATCGTCAATATCAATAGGAACAGCAATAGTTATAACCTTTTTTTGGTTTTTAGTCATCCAAAATTGAGATCTACAAGAACTGCTGCAAAATTTAGCAGTTTTTCTATTTGCTAAGAAATCTTGTTTGCAATTAGCACATTTGAGTGCTGTGGTTTTATGGTTTTGTTGGAATCCTTTTGTAGTTCTAAATAACGCTATTTGTTGTTGCATAGTCCAAATTTAGACAGCAAATGCTTAACGTTTATTAACGCTAAAACCTTTTAGTGCTTAAGAAATAGTACACTTTTTAAACTACAAGTCCCACAGCGTATGTTTGCGTGCTACCATGTAGTGTTTGATATTTAACCAAAATGCAATGGCTAGATATAAAACAACAGGACTCCCAAACGTAAAAAAGGAAACATAGATAAAATATAGCCGTATAGTGCTGGCCCTGATTCCAAACTTTTCTCCAAGAATAGAACAGATTCCAAATGCATAACGCTCAATATTTCTAATTAATTTCATTGTTTTGAGATAGAAACGTTTTTCCCAGTTGCAATTTAAACAATTTTTTTTCTTGCAATAATTCTTGTACAAATGTAACAAACCTTGTGAGGTTAAAGCATTTGAACACTTTATTCCAATCAACTCCCATTGTTTTATTTTGGAATTTTGTTCAGCTCTTATTTGTGTTAGGTATGAAATTGAAACACTTGTTTTCTCTGAAACTTTAGTTTTTTCATAATAGAAAGTGAAGGGTGAAATTGCATTTATAATTAAGTGGTTAACAAAGGTTTTAGAAATTACTTTTTTTCTTATTACAGATTTTTTATTAAACGTATAATGTGTGTCCCAAAAGAGGGGAGATTGAAAATAAACAGTTTTTCTAAATCGTTAATTTTTGGCAGGGTAAGTGCGTATTCAAAAATTTCGGGTGAATGGTGAACCAGTGAGCAAAATTGTGCAATTCTGATTTGAGGAAGGTTTCCTGGCCTAGTTCTTCCAAACCTCAAAGGAGTTGATATGGTGTCGAGTTGGTATTTTGATTTTAGAAAACGCCACTCTCTTTTTAATAGGCTGTAATATGAATCTTCCAAGTCTTCATTCAAAAGTCCGGCAACACCAAATAAGAGCCCCTCAACTCGATTTATGGATTCATGGTTTTGTTTTAAGATTTTTTATGGAATTTTTTTAGCAATTTCCTCAAAAGCCAATTGGTTTAGTGGCATTCCAAATGAACGAAGTAAAACTGTATAAAACGTTTGATTCCAGTCTCCACCATATTTTTCCAATAGCACAGAGAACTCTTTACATCTGGTTTCAATGCGTTCAACAGCCA
>JAQWZS010000147.1 GCA_029253325.1 Bacteroidia bacterium | reverse complement strand
GTTCCTGCTTTTTGTCTATCATGTAATCTCAATACACCCGTAGTGGTCTCTTCAGATATTCCCTTAATCCCATTTACTAGTTCAGGGTATTTATCTAAAACCATATTTGTCAAGTCACCTCCGTCGTCAAGGATCATATTTAATGGTTTATCGTCTTCAAAAGCGTGGAGTGTTTGCTCAATACACCAATCAAATTCTTCTTCATTCATTCCCTTCCATGCGAATACAGGAATACCAGCGGCGGCAATAGCAGCAGCAGCTTGATCTTGAGTTGAGAAAATATTACAACTACTCCATGAAACCTCTGCACCAAGTGCTGTAAGCGTTTCAATGAGAACAGCTGTTTGAATGGTCATATGTAAACATCCAGCAATCCTTGCACCTGCAAGAGGCTTAGCATCTCCAAATTCTTCTCGGAGTGCAATTAAACCTGGCATTTCTGCCTCGGCAATTTCAATTTCTTTTCTACCCCACTCTGCAAGTGAAATATCTTTAACTTTAAATCTTGCGATTGATTTTGTCGTCATTTTATTATTAATTGAGTGCAAATTTAATATTATAAACAATCCTTTAGACCCTTTTGTTGCATATTTGTAAAAAAATAAAAATTGTTATGTATCCAGAAGAATTAGTTGCTCCGATGAGGGCAGATTTAACAAATAATGGCTTTACCGAATTGAAAGATACGGAACAAGTTGATAGTACCCTAAATGATATTAAAGGTACTGCTTTACTTGTTGTAAATAGTGTATGTGGTTGTGCTGCTGGTAGTGCTAGACCAGGTGCAGTAAATTCACTAACAGGAGACAAAAAACCTGATCAATTATTTACCGTTTTTGCTGGTCAAGATAAAGACGCTACCAATCAAGCCCGAAAACATTTACTTCCATACCCCCCGTCTTCTCCAAGTATTGGTCTTTTCAAGGATGGTGAATTGGTACATTTTGTGGAAAGACATCATATTGAAGGAAGAACGGCTGAGATGATATCAAACCATCTTAAAGAAGTCTATAACGAATATTGTTAAAAAATTAATCATTAATAAAAAAAGGTTGGAGAATTCTCCAACCTTTTTTTTTGATGTTTTATCTTGATTATGGTGCACCTACTCTATGCATTGCACATCTAAATCCTAAAGTATTTAGTGATTGCTCTTCATCTAAGTATCTTCTCGTACCTGGCGAAGCCCAATAAATTCGATCATTCCATGAACCGCCTTTGTAAACTCTAGCTTGGTTATCTATCAAAGTTGACACTCCATACTCATAACCTTGCTCACCGTCCATATAAGTCTCTTCATCTAGATATCCAATATTATCAGCACGTTTATAATTTCTTCTACCAACATTTTCTTCTTCAGTTACTGCTACATAAACGATTCTTCCAAGACTATCTTTAAGATCAACAATACCATCTTGGTCGAGGCTTACCTTATCAAATACGTTACCTCTGAACGAGTTGAAATCACTCATATCTTCATATGACAAAGGTCTGTATACATCCATTACCCATTCAGCAACGTTTCCACTCATATTATAAAGACCATGATCATTTGGCCAATATGATGCTACAGATGTAGTGATGAGAGCACCATCATTAAGACGATTTGCAATACCTCCTTGGTCACCTTTACCTCTTTTAATATTTCCGTAAATTCTTCCACGATCTCTCTCATCTCCACCAGAATATCTCACAGTAAGACCTTCCCAGGAGTATATTTTCTTTTGGTTAATGTTTTCGTAAGTAGAGGAACCAATATTAGCTTGAGCAGCATATTCCCACTCAGCTTCTGTTGGTAAGCGATAATCTGGCAACATAATTCCGTCTTCCATTCTCACTTGTCTTGTTCCTCCTTTTTTCACTCTATAATCTTTCATTTGGTGTTTACCAAAAGTTAGACCATCACTTTGGCCTACATAATAAGCATCAGTATTAAAGTTAGCCTCATTCATTTGGTCAGGCTCAGGCTCTAAAACACCCTCGCGAATAAGAATCATTTCATTGACTCTATCTGTTCTCCATGCCGCATAGGCTGTAGCTTGTTGCCAGCTAACTCCCACTACTGGATAGTCTTGATATGCAGGATGACGATAGTACAAGTCAACATAAGGCTCATTATAAGCTAATCGATTTCTCCAAACGTTAGTATCTGGCAAAGCATTGATTCCAACCTCTGGGTAATCAACATAAACTCTTTTTAACCAATATACGTATTCTCTATAATGGTTGTTCGTGACTTCTGTTTCATCAAGGTAGAACGAAGGAACAGTAACTTTTCTCTCAATGTTGTTGTGATCAACAGTAATATCATTTTCAGAGGAACCCATTGTAAAAGTACCTCCGTGCACAAGAACTAGCCCTGGACCAGTTTCCTGACCACCATATTCGTGTTTTTCAAAACCACCCCATTTGGAATCGTTGTAATTCCACCCAGTGCTGGCTGATTTATCCTTCTTACAAGCTATAGTAAATAGCATTGATGAGGCAAGTAAAGCTATTGTAAGTTTATTAAATCTCATATTTATGAACCTTCTTATTAACTAAATTCTAGAATTTATATTGTGCAATTATACAATTTTAAGTTTCCAATTAAAAATCTGGGCATGTTAGCCTTCTATATTTTCTATTTGGTTTTTTAGCACACCATTCAATTCCTGTTGATATTTCGTGAGAACTTGGAGCTGCAGATCTAGCGTCTGAGACTGTCAAGTCAAAACTATATCCAAACTTTAATCGATCCTTTCTAAAACCCACTAGGGCCATCAAAGCATCTGAATTTCCATATTCACCAAATGTTTGTCTAAACCAAAGACCCGTAACCAAAGGCCCTTTGTTGTAATAGAATCCAATATTCATTTGAGTAAATTTATTTTGAAGCATAAATAAAACATTAGGTGAAATTGATGATTCTGGATTTTTTCTTCCATCAAGAGGAATTACCAGACCACTATGTGCTGTATACCTTCTTGGCACAATCGCATCAGGATTTCCAAAAAATGACTGGTTAGGTTCAATTAAATTATGAACAGCTACCCCCGCATAAAATCGTTCAGTGTAACCCAATATACCTGTTGAGAAGTTTGCAAAACCTACAGAATTATTATTAAATGTCTCTGCAGTTTCTCTAATAAAACCTTGGCTTTCATCAATTTGATCTTCAAATCTCAATCTCTGCCAATCGATACTACGTTGTCCATATTGCCCTTCTATACCAAAACGCATAGTAAACCTCCTATTTACTTCTAATTGAAAAGAATATCCTGCTGAAAGTGTTTGTGATCTTAATAACCCCTCACCTGCTCTATCATCTAAAAGTAACAATGATACACCACCACCAATGTTGTCAAAATGCTGATCATAGCTGGCACTTGTAGTTATAAATGTACCTGGCAATGAAGGCCATTGATTTCTGTAATTTAATACAACTCTACCCCCACCATTACATGAGCCTGTTCCAGCCATTGCTGGATTAGTGTACACTGGAGCCGCATAAAACTGTGTGAATTCTGGGTCCTGAGCATTTGCGTCTATAGTAAAGACAAAAGCTAATGATAAAAATAACAGGGCTTTAAAATTTTTCATTGAGTTGATAATTGTAATTCACAAAGATATAACATTTATAAAAATACGTGTACTAAATCTAATTATTGTATCACATTTGAAAAGTTTTAGTCTTTCATCACAATAAAAATTTGATTAAAATTGTTAAAGATTTTACAGGCACAAAAGACTGATTGAACTACATGAAATTTAATCCTATTACAAGGTTTTTATCCATCTGCTTTTTTAGCACGATTCTATTGCATAATTCTAATGCTCAAGAAATAGCAATAGAGTGGGCAATAGACCCATCAATAAAAAAAAATACTGAACTTCAAACACATCAAGTCTTGACTCCATTTCAGTGTCTTAATTGTTTTGAAAAGCTAACTCAAGACAATGACTATTTGATACCGTACTATACATTTACTGTTCCTGGAGATAATATTGACGTGTCGAATGTCAGACTTGTAAATGTAGATTTCGAAAAAGTAAGTACTCAAATATTACATCCATATCTAACAGAAAACTTTAAAATCAAAAAAATAATTTCTTTCGACAAAGGTCAACGTATGATTAACATTAATGTCACTCCCATACGAAAAACTCAAAATGCGACTGAATATATTAAGTCATTTGACATAAGATACGATATTGTCGGCATATCTAAACCTACAAAAAATCAAAAAAACAAAAAAGATCAAACTTATAATTCCGTTCTCGAATCTGGAGATTTTCATAAACTATCCATCACTTCAGATGGTGTCCACAAAATCGATTATTCATTTTTACAAGCCAATAATATTGATCCAAAAAGTATCATTCTGTCAAATTTTAAAATATATGGAAACGGTGGTGAAATGCTTCCTGAGCTAATCATTACTGATAGATCCGAGGATTTAATTGAAAATCCCATATTCATCCAAGATAACAATAACAATAATTCATTAGACCAAGGTGATTATATTATTTGGTTTGCTAAAGGCCCTACAACAATTAAATACAATGAATCAAATCAATCTTATTTTGCTGAAGGGCATGACTTTGATGTAGCATCATATTACTACATGAATTGGGGAAATTCTAGCGGGAAAAGAATATCAACTATACCTAATGGTCAAGGGCTCAGCTACACTAAACAAGTTTCTCAGTATGAAGACTTGATATACCACGAAAGCAACGAAGAAAATCATCAAAAATCAGGTAGAGTATGGTGGGGTGATAAAATGCAGAATTCTACCCAAAAAGTCTTTGAATATACAATTCCTGGAATGATCATCGGAGATAATTTAGCAGTTCAGACTGTTACAACTGCTCGATCCATATCAGGTTTTCAAAGTAGCATGCAAATTGGTCTCAATGATATTAATTTAGCTACCATACCGTACTCAAGTATAAGTGGCAACTATGACGACAGGTACGCATCCGATCCAATAACAACTGGAATTCAAAAAGAGATTAGTAATAATCAAATAAAACTATCTTATGATTATAATAAATCTTGGAATGAGGCTGCTGCTTGGATTGACTATTTCGTAATCACTATCCCTAGAACATTAAAGTACTATGGTTCTCAAAAAATCATTCGAACAAAACGTTCTCAATTAGATAATAATACGCGTTTTCAGATATCCAACTATGAACAAAATCAGTCCATCTGGAATATTTCTAATCACCTCTCACCAGCTATACAAGAATTGGAAATTCAAGGGAATAATGCCTATTTTATTGCAGAAAACATATCCCCTACGTCACAACCCAATTACATCCTATTTGACAAATCCAATGTCCCTAACCCTTCTTACGTTGAGAAAATTAAAAATCAAAATCTACATGGGGTTAAAGATATTGACTACCTTATTGTTACTCATAAAAATTTGCTTGACCAAGCAAATCGTCTAGCTGATTACCATAGAAACAATGACCTTGAGGTAGAAGTTGTATCTGCTAATCAAATCTACAATGAATTTTCCTCGGGTTCTCAAGATGTAACAGCCATTCGAGATTTCGCAAAATTGCTCTACGACCGAGGTAATCTTCCTGGGGCTTCACGAACATTCAAATATCTTTTACTGTTTGGTGATGCTAGTTATGATTACAAGGATGTAGAACCAAATAATACCAACATAGTTCCGATTTATCAGAGTTATGAAAGTAACTACCCTCCCACATCCTATTGTTCGGATGATTACTATGCTATATTGGATGATAGTGAGGGTTATTGGGGTACATCATCAAAAGATGAGAGTTTAGATATTGGCGTTGGTAGATTGCCTGCATCAAATAACTATGAGGCTAAAATAATTATAGATAAAATAATTCATTATAACTCTACTGAGAGCAGAGGAAACTGGATGCAAACACTTACTTTTTTAGCTGATGACGAGGATCAAAATAGGCATCTCCAACCCTCGGAAAACATGACACAATTTATCCAACAACAAAGCCCTGAATACAACATCAAAAAAATATGGATGGATGCCTATGAGCAAGTTTCTTTTGGTAGCGGTAATAAATATCCTAAAGTAAATGAGGATATCAATAAAATAATAAGCTCTCAAGGAACACTTATTTTTAATTATGTTGGTCATGGAGGTGAAAATGGAATGGCACACGAGCGAGTAGTAACAAGACCCGAAATATCCAATTGGACAAATTATGACAAGTTATCATTTTACATTACTGCTAGTTGTGAGCTTGCCAAAATTGACAATTTAGAAATTGAGTCACCTGGTGAGCTCATGCTTCTCAACCCCAGAGGAGGTGCAGTAGGTATGATTGCTACAACTCGCGTTGTTTACATTGGTGCAAATACGGATTTAAATTCTTATTTACTTAATAACAACTTACTCAAGAAAAAAAATGGGCAATTACCCACACTTGGCGAAGCATATAGGAAAACAAGAAATGCTGATCCTTCCGAAGAAATCAACAAACGGTGTTTCATACTCTTGGGTGATCCAGCAATGAGCCTATTAAGCCCTAAGTATAATGCAGTAACTACAGGTGTAAATGGCATAGAGGTTGGATTGTTCAATGATACTCTAGGTGCTTTAGAATTAGTAACAATGGAAGGAGAAATTAGAGATTTGAATAACCAGCTAATTAATAACTTTAATGGAGAGTTATTCCCAACATTCTATGATAAATCTTCATCATACAACACTTTAGGACAAGATCCACAAAGTTTTCCCATTCCTTTTTTAGAACAAAATAGAGTAATTTACAAGGGTAAAGTTTCAGTCACCAACGGAAAATTCAGTTTTCAATTTGTTGTCCCCAAAGATATTGCTTACAATATAGGCAATGGAAAACTGTCCTACTACGCTAAAGATGGGTTAGAACATGCTGGTGGAACAGAATTAAACTATAAAATCGGGGGTACTTCAAATAATCTAGTTGAAGACAATACATTTGATGAACTAGATTTATACATTGATGACGAAAGTTGGGTGTTTGGTGGATTAACATCAACCAATCCTTTATTAATAGCACATTTGATGGACAGCAATGGAATTAATACTATTGGCAGTGGTATTGGTAGAGAAATGGAAGCCATATTGGATCAAGGAACTGATAATGAACAATCTATTATACTCAATGATTATTACCAGCCTGAATTGAACAGCTACCAAAAAGGAGTCATTGAATACCCTTTTGAAAATCTAACTGCAGGAAGACACACTCTCAAAATTAAAGTGTGGGACGTTTACAATAACTCAAAAGAATCGTACACTGAATTTATTGTAAGCGAGAATGAATCGATAACCATTGAAAATTTACTAAACTATCCCAACCCCTTTACAACTTTCACAGAATTCCATTTTGATCACAACAAACCTGGACAAAATATCATAGCCAATTTAACTATCACATCTGTATCAGGCAAAATTGTCAAATCTATTACTCAAACGATTCCAAATTCTCAAACACATTGCTCTGATTTGAATTGGGACGGCAAAGATGATTATGGTGATCAACTTGCTCGTGGAGTATATCTATATACTATCAAGCTAAAAGCAGAGGATGGAACAGAAACAAGTGAAAATCAAAAATTATATATCATAAACTAATAAAAAAATTAATGATACATTTGCCTCTTAT